>JAFAIV010000296.1 GCA_019236545.1 Actinomycetota bacterium
GTCCGCGGCGGTGACCTCAAGCGGCAGGTCGAGGACGGAGGCGACGATCCGCCGCCAGAGCTCGCTCCGCGCGCCGCCGCCGGAGACGCGGCCGACAGTCGGCTCGACGCCGAGGTCGCGGAGGAGCTCGAGCGAGTCCCGCAGCGCGTACGCGACGCCCTCGAGCACCGCGCGGACGAGCGCGCCGCGGTCGTGGCGCAGCGAGAGGCCGACGAAGCCGCCGCGGACGTCGGGATCCGGGTGCGGCGTCCGCTCGCCGTTGAGGTACGGCGCGAACAGGAGGCCCTCCGTCCCGGGCGGCCACGCCTCGGCCTCGGCGACGAGGTCGGCGAAGGACGCGCCGGGCGCGATCGCGTCGCGCAGCCACTGCAGCGACCCGGCCGCGGCGAGCATCACGCCCATCGCGTGCCAGCGGCCCGGGACGGCGTGGCAGAAGACGTGCGCCCGCGCCTGCGGATCCGCCTTGAACGCGTCGAGCGTCCCGAAGACGACGCCGCTCGTCCCGAGCACGACCGACACCGGCCCCGGCCCGACGACCCCCACCCCGAGCGCGGCCGCCGCCTGGTCGCCCGCGCCGCGGATCGCCGGCGACTCGAAGGCCTCCGGCAGCCACTCGCCCGGCAGCTCGAGCGCCTCCAGCACCTCCTCGCTCCAGCGGCGGTTGGCCACGTCGAAGAGCAGCGTCCCCGACGCGTCCGCCACGTCGATCGCGTGCCGGCCCTCGAGCTTCAGGCGCACGTAGTCCTTCGGCAGCAGGATCGAGCGGATGCGCGCGTAGACGTCCGGCTCGTGCGTCCGCAGCCAGAGGACCTTCGGCGCCGTGAAGCCGGTCAGCGCGCGGTTCCCCGTCAGCTGGATCAGGCGGTCGAGCCCGATGCGGTGCTCGATCTCGGCGCACTCCGTTCCGGTGCGCTGGTCGTTCCAGAGGATCGCCGGGCGCAGCGGGACGTCGTTCTCGTCGAGCGCGACGAGCCCGTGCATCTGCCCGGACCAGCCGATCGCCTCCGCGTCGGGAGCCGCCGCGAGCGCGCGCTCGGTCGCCCGCACCCAGTCGTCGGGGTCCTCCTCGGCCCAGCCCGGCTTCGGCGTCGAGAGCGGGTAGCCCTCCTCGGCGCGCGCGACGATCTCGCCGTCGTCGTCGAGCACGACGAGCTTGACGCCCGTCGTCCCGACGTCGATGCCAACGCGCATCAGGCTCCGAGGGCCGCGTACACGAGCTCGTGCGCGCGCACGGCGTCCTTCGCCTGCTGCGCCGCCCGCAGCGCGTCGCCGTCGAGCTTGGCCGCGATCCCGTCGATGAAGCGCCACGCGAGCACGGACCGCCGCACCGCGCCGACCGCGTCCTCGGTGTACGGGTAGAGGTCGAAGCCGAGCCGCTCGCCGTTGTCGCCGTACCCGGCGCGACGCAGCTCGACCGCGAGCTCGAGCGTCTCCATGAACGCGGTCGCGCCGACCATGTTGTCGTCGTCGAAGGTGCCCCAGCCGGAGTTCGCGTGCTGGTGGCCGAGCAGCCCGAGGTCGCCGAGGAGCGCCGCGTACTCCGCGAGGTTCTCCCCGTTCATGATCAGGTGCTGCCAGTCCATGTTGACCTTGACGTTGTCGATGCCCTGCGCGCGCAGCGTGTGGATGACGTGGAGCGTCATGCCGATGTTGCGCATGAAGATCTTCATCGCGGGCTCGGAGTTCTTGTGCTCGAGGAAGAGCGTCGTCCCCGACTCCGCGCAGCGCTGCGCGACCTGGCCGACGCCGTCGACGAACCGCCGCCACGAGTCCGCGTACGCCGTCTGGAACGGGTAGTTGTACCCCTCGACTCCCGGCCAGAGGATCATCTGCGCGCCGATCTCGCCGGCCAGCGATGCCGCCCGCAGCCCCTCGTCGAGCGCGTCGTGCCGGACCGAGTCGTCGGGCGAGGAGATGCCGCCCTTGCCGTAGCGCGGGTTGAGGTGCGTGCCCGTCGCGACCGCGTAGATGCCGTGGCCGTCGAGCGCCTCCCGGACCTCGTCGAGGTTCGACTCGTTCAGCTCCTGCGGGTAGTGGAACTCGTAGTCGTCCATCAGGTCGCCCAGCCCCTCGACCGCCGTGCGCACCTTCTGCGCCGTCGACGCGCCGGTCAGCTCCGGCTTGTAGCCGCCGGGGTTGAAGCGGGTGGCCATGCTCCCGAACGCCCAGATACCGAGACTCGTCTTCATCGCTCTCCTTTGGTGACCGCGCCGTCGACCGAGACGCAAACATATGCGTGCGCCTCCAGCCCCGTGCGCGCTTTGTACGCGTCCGCCACGCGGCGCGCGAGCGCAAGCGCCTCCGCCTCGCGGGCGAGCACGACGATCGCGCCTCCGAAGCCGCCGCCCGTCATCCGCGCCGCGATCGCGCCCTCGCCGTAGGCAAGGTCGACGAGCAGGTCGAGCTCCGGAGTCGAGACCTCGAAGTCGTCGCGGAGGCTGTCGTGGCCGGCGCGGAAGACCGGGCCGAGCGCGGCGAGGTCTCGCGCCTCGAGGGCGGCGACCGCCTCCCGGACGCGCTCGTTCTCGGAGCGGACGTGACGGAGACGGCGCGGGTCGCCTCGCTCGACCTCGGCGCGGCGGTCGGCGTAGCCGGACTCCTCGAGCGCGTGGCGGACGCCGGAGTCGACGACGACGATCGCGACGCCGTCCGGGAGCGGCACATCCCGGTATTCCTCGCTGCCGCAGTCGAGCAGGAGCGCGTGCCCGCGCCGCGCGAGCAGGACGCAGGCCGGATCCATCAGCCCGCAGGGGACGCCGACCGCGAGCCGCTCGGCCTCCTGGAGCAGCCGC
>JAFAIV010000347.1 GCA_019236545.1 Actinomycetota bacterium
GGCCTCTTCACCGTCCGCACCGCGCTCCTCGGCCCGCGCGCGAACGGCGACCTGCTCCTGCCGCTGAAGCCGCTCGGCTGGATGCACGGCGAGGCGGCCGGCCGCGCGCTGGCCGCCGCGGGCGCCTCCGTCCGGCTCGACTGCAAGGCTGTTGCCATGACTGACAACATAGTCGAGACATCGGACGGAGACTCGCTCGAGGCCGACGCGATCGTCGTGGCGACGCAGCCCGGGGAGTCGGCGCGGCTGCTCGGCGACGCGGACTACGGCCTGGAGGACTCGCCGATCGTCAGCGTCCACCTCTGGTTCGACCGGGACCTGCTCCCGCAGCCGCTCGCCGCGCTGCTCGGCTCCGACGCGCACTGGGTCTTCGACCGCGGCGCGCTCACCGGCCACCGCCCGGAACGAGGCCAGTACCTCACGGTCGTCGCCAGCGGCGTCCCGGAGCTGCTCGAGGTGCGCGGCCGCGGGCTCGTCGACCGGATCGCCGGGCAGCTCACCGACCGGCTCGGCGGCGCGGAGCTGCTCTGGTCGCGCGTCAGCCGGGAGCCCTACGCGACCATCGCCCTCCGTCCCGGGACGAGACGGCCCGGCGTCGAGACCGGTCGCCCCAACGTCGCGCGCGCGGGCGCGTGGACGGACACGGGCTGGCCGGCGACCATGGAGAGCGCCATCCGGAGCGGCCGCAAGGCTGCTCAGCACCTCTTGAGCACCGTTTCCGACAGAGTTGCCGCATGACGATCGCCCCCGAGCTCACCGCCCTCGACGCAGCGATCGACAAGGGCACGCGACGCCTGCTCGAGCTCCAGCGCCCGGACGGGATCTGGGTCGGCGAGCTCGAGTCGAACGTGACGATGACGGCGCAGCACCTGTTCTGGAACCACGTCCTCGGCCTGCGCACGCCGGAGCTCGACCGCGGGATCGCGAACGAGCTGATGGCGCGGATGCGCGACGACGGCACGTGGTCGATCTGGTGGGAGGGCCCGCCCGACCTGTCCACGTCGATCGAGGCGTACGTCGGGCTGCGCATGTGCGGCGTCGACCCCGGCCCGAAGGCACTCGCCTACATCCAACGCGAGGGCGGGATCCCGAAGAGCCGCATCTTCACGAAGTGCTTCCTCGCGCTCCTCGGCCAGTGGCCGTGGCAGCGGATCGTCCCGATCCCGCCGGAGCTCGTCCTGCTCCCGCCGGGCGCGCCGTTCTCGATCTACAACTTCGCGTGCTGGGCGCGGCAGACGTTCGTCGCGCTCGCACTCGCGCAGTCGCTCCGGCCCGTCCGCCACGCCGACGTCGACCTGACCGCGATCGGATCGCGCCCCGGCCGCACGCGGCCCGCCGGCCGCCCGAACGCCCTCCGCCGTCGCGCGCAGCGGGAGGCAGAGCGCTGGATCCGCGAGCGCCAGGAGGCCGACGGCTCGTGGGGCGGCATCCAGCCGCCGTGGGTCTGGGGGATCATCGCCCTCTCCGCGCTCGGGTACGGCCTCGACGACCCGACGCTCGGCAAGGCGGTCGAGGGCTGGCAGGGGTTCATGGTCCACGACGGCGACCGGATCCGCCCCGAGGCGTGCCAGTCGCCCGTCTGGGACACAGGCCTCGCGGTCATGGCGCTTCGCGCCTGCGGCGTCCCCGCCGACCACCCGCAGCTCGTCAAGGCCGGCGAGTACCTGCTCGGCCAGGAGGTAACGGTCAAGGGCGACTGGGCGATCCGCACCCCCGACCTCGCCCCCGGCGGCTGGGCCTTCGAGTACGAGAACGACCTCTACCCGGACACCGACGACGCGGCGGTGGTCTCACTGGCCCTCCACGAGCTCGGCATGGGCGCCGACGCGATCGAGCGCGGCCTCGCCTGGCTCGTCGGGATGCAGTCGCGGGACGGCGGCTGGGGCGCCTTCGACGTCGACAACCGCGCCATGTGGCTCTACAAGATCCCGTTCTGCGACTTCGGCAAGGTCACCGACGAGCCGTCGGCCGACGTCAGCGCGCACGCGCTCGAGACGCTCGGCACGCTCGACGTCCACGCCGACGCGCGCGAGCGCGGCCTGCGCTGGCTCCTGGCCGAGCAGGAGAAGGA
The DNA here is from genome assembly GCA_019236545.1 of Actinomycetota bacterium. Lineage (GTDB taxonomy): Bacteria > Actinomycetota > Thermoleophilia > Gaiellales > Gaiellaceae > Palsa-739. Next base: position 2,072 of record JAFAIV010000347.1, read on the forward strand.
CGGCTCCTGGTTCGGACGCTGGGGCGTCAACCACATCTACGGCACCGGCGCCGCGCTGCCGGCGCTCGAGGCGTGCGGCGTCCCGCACGACCATCCCGCGATGGCGCGCGCGGTCGCGTGGCTCGACTCCGTCCAGCGCCCGGACGGCGGCTTCGGCGAGGACATCCTCTCCTACAGGGATCCGGCCCTCCGCGGCCGCGCCTCGTTCGCCACGCCGTCCCAGACCGCGTGGGCGCTCCTCGGCTACGTGGCCGCAGGAAAGTCTGAGGAATCGGCTGCCCGCCGCGCGGCAGACTTCCTCTGCCGCACCCAAAAGGGGGACGGCGACTGGGAGGAGGAGCACTTCACCGGGACTGGCTTCCCGCTCGATTTCATGATCCGGTACCACCTGTACCGCATCAACTTCCCGCTGTTGGCACTCGGTCGGCTCAGAGAAAGGCTCACTGGATGAAGTTCCCGCTCCAATCGACGGTCTCGATCGGCAAGTACGTCGCCGCGCAGCAGCGCAAGGGCGAGCGCTACCCGCTCGTGCTGATGCTCGAGCCGACCCTCGCGTGCAACATCGCGTGCATCGGCTGCGGGAAGATCCGCGAGTACGAGTCGAACCGCGCGCGGCTGTCGGTCGAGGAGTGCATCGATGCGGCGGTCCAGTGCCCGGCCCCGGTGGTCTCGATCTGCGGCGGCGAGCCGCTCGTCTACAAGGGGATCGAGGAGGTCGTCGCCGGCATCCTCGGGCTCGGCAAGACGATCGAGCTCTGCACGAACGCGCTCCGGCTGGAGCAGTGCCTCGACTGGTTCGAGCCGTCGCCGCGCCTCAGCTTCGTCGTCCACCTCGACGGCATGCGCGAGATCCACGACTACGTCTGCGACTACCCGGGCCTCTGGGAGATCGCGGTCGACGCGATCAGGACGGCGCGCTCGCGCGGCTTCCGCGTCACGACGAACACGACGATCTTCAAGGAGACCGAGGTCGACGACGTCATCGAGATGATGCGCTACCTCACCGACGAGGTCGGCATCGACGGGATGATGGTCGCGCCCGGCTACCAGTACTCCCAGATCGACCCGGCGCTGACGATGACGCGCGCCGAGCACGAGGAGAAGTTCCGGGCGATCCGCGCCGCGGTGAAGAAGCACGGCTACCGCTGGATCGCGACGCCGCTCTACCAGGACTTCCTCACCGGCGAGCGCGAGCTCGAGTGCGCCCCATGGGGCTCGATCACGCGCAACCCGTACGGCTGGAAGGGCCCGTGCTACCTGCTCACGGACGGGATCTTCCCCAGCTACGAGGCGCTGATGGAGGGCATGGAGTGGGAGGCGTACGGCCCCGGCAACGATCCGCGCTGCGAGCACTGCGCGATCCACTGCGGCTTCGAGCCGGCCGCGGCGTACGCGTCCACGAAGAGCGTGCGCGAGACGGTGCGGAGCATGGCGTGGACGCTGACGGGCTGACCTTCGCCGTCGCGACGACGGCGGAGGAGCGGACGGCGAAGCGGCTCGGCCTTCGGACGGTGCGGGTCGGCGTCGGCGTGGCGAACGGGGTGCCGGCGGGGCCGGTCGTCTCCTTCGGGCTCGCCGGGGCGCTGGCCGACCTGAGGGTCGGCGAGGTGCTCGACGCGACGCGGGTCGTCGACGAGTCCGGCGCGACGCTCTGGGAGGGCCCGGGCCTCGGCGTCCGCGGCGCCCGGGCGGGCGTCGTCCTCGGCAGCGACGCGCTGATCCACGACGCCGCCGAGCGGCGGCGGCTCCGCGAGTCCTCCGGCGCCGACGCGGTCGACATGGAGAGCGGCGTGCTCGCGCGCGCCGGCCGGCTCGCCGGAGTCGTCCGCGCCGTCTCCGACGACGCCGCGAGCGCGATCGAAGGCGTCGACACGACCGTCCATCCCGACGGCCGCACGAACGTCGCAGGCCTGCTGCGCTGGGTCGCGACCCGCCGCGGCGACGCGATCCGCTCGATGCGGGACGCCGTCAGCGCCCTGCGGTCGCTCGAGCGGACGGTGGCGGCGTGAGCGAGCGGCGCGTCCTCCTGGCGGCGCCGCGCTCGTTCTGCGCCGGCGTCGACCGTGCGATCGAGATCGTCGAGCGCCTGCTCGAGCAGAACGGCCCGCCGGTCTACGTGCGCCACCAGATCGTCCACAACGAGCACGTCGTCCGCCGCCTCGAGGGCCTCGGCGCCGTCTTCGTCGAGGACGAGTCCGAGATCCCGGAGGGCGAGATCTGCGTCCTCTCCGCGCACGGCGTCTCCCCGTCGGTGAAGGACAACGCCCAGAAGCGAGGCCTGCGGATCGTCGACGCGACCTGCCCGCTCGTGAACAAGGTGCACGCAGAGGCGCGGCGCTACGCCGACTCCGGCCACCTCGTCGCGCTCGTCGGCCACAAGAACCACGTCGAGGTGATCGGGACGCTCGGCGAGCGGCCGGAGTCGACCGTCGTGATCGAGTCGCCCGAGCAGGCGCGCGAGCTGCAGACCGAGAAGCCGGTGGCGGTGATCACGCAGACG
>JAFAIV010000385.1 GCA_019236545.1 Actinomycetota bacterium
TTCGCCCAGCCGGGGTGGATCGCGCGCCCGCGGATGCGCATGCGCACCTGCGCGGCGGAGAACGTCTCGGACTGGAGCTCGCCCGCGGTCGAGCCGTCGAGCGTGTACGCCGCGACGGCGCCGAACGTGTCGACGGGGAAGTGGACGACGCCGCGGCCGACCTCCTCGTCCGGGTTGAACGCGACCTTGAGCGGGCCGTGCGGGACGTCCGGGCTGGAGACGAGGTACGACGCCGCGGCCATGATCTCGGCGATGCCGGCCTTGTCGTCGGCGCCGAGGAGCGTCGTCCCGTCGGTCGTGACGAGCTCGTGTCCGACGTGGTTGCGCAGGTCCGGCGACTCCTCCGGCCGGATCACCTGGCCCGAGTCGCCGAGCGGGATCTCGCCACCCTCGTAGAAGAAGCGGTTCGGCTCGACCCCCGCGCCGGTCACCTCGCGCGCCGTGTCGACGTGCGCGAAGAACGCGATCGTCGGCACCTCGCGCTCGACCGTCGCCGGGATCGTCGCCGTCACGTAGCCGTGATCGTCGATCGCCGCGTCCTGGAGCCCGATCGCCTCGAGCTCGTCGCGGAGCAGGCGCAGCAGGTCGAGCTGCTTCGCCGTGCTCGGGTAGGTCTCCGAGTCCTCGTCGGACTGCGTGTCGATGCGGACGTAGCGGAGGAAGCGCTCGGCGGCGTCCTCGGCGAGCTGGGCGGCGAGTGCCGCGGACGTGTCGGTGGCCATGGCCGCGACGATAGCTTCTCGCCGTGGCGACGCTCGACGCTTGGCTGCCGGAGTGGGACGCGCGCGAGCGGCACGAGCGCCGCGTGTCCGCGGATCCCGAGGCGGCGCTCGCGGCGGCGCTGGAGGTGCCATTCGCCCCGGACGGGATCGTGCGTGCGCTCTTCCGCGTCCGCGGGCTGCCGGGAGGCGGCACCGTGGTCGGGACGCTCCGCTCGCTCGGGTTCGAGGTGCTCGCGCAGGAGCCGGACCACCTCGTCCTCGGTGCCGCCGGGACGCCGTGGAACCTCCGCACGCGGCCGCACGAGTTCGCCGGCGCACGGGACGGCGAGGTGCGCGTGGCGCTCTCGCTCGAGGCGGCGCCGGCGGAGGGAGGCGCCGTCCTCGCGACGGAGACGCGGATCTCCGCATCCGACTCGGCCGCGCGCCGCGCCTTCCTGCGCTATTGGCGGGTGGTCGGGCCGTTCTCGGCGGTCGTCCGTCGGCACTGGCTGAAGGCAGCGGAGCGCGCGCTCACGTGACGGCCGTCGGGCTGGCGCTGCTCTCGGCGCTGCTCTTCGGCGGGATGAGCGTCGGCCTCCGGATCGGCCTCAGCCGGCACGAGGACGCGGCGCTCGCGACGGTGGCGACGGTCGTCGGCGCGCTCGGCGTCGCGCTCGTCGCGGCCGCGCTCGAGGCGCCCGCCCGCGGCGTCCACGCGGGCGGCGCGTGGCCGTTCGCGCTCGCGGGGCTCCTTCAGCCGGGCGTCGGCCAGCTGCTCGTGACGCTCGCCGTCCGGGAGGCCGGCGCCTCGCGCGCGTCCGTCGTCTTCGGCGCCGCGCCGCTCGTCTCGGTGACGATCGCGCTCGTCGCGCTCGGGGAGCCTGTGAGCGTGCCGCTGATCGTCGGCGCGGTGCTGATCGTCGCCGGCGGCTTCGAGCTCGCGCGCGAGCGCGACCGCCCCGGCCACGTCCGCCTGATCGGGCTCCTCTATGCGTTCCTCGTCACGATCCTCTTCTCGGCGCGCGACAACCTCGTCCGCTGGCTCTCGAAGGGGACGACCGTGCCGCCCGCAACGGCGGCCGCCGCGGCCCTGGCGGGCGGGACGCTCGTCGTCCTGGTCGCGCTCGGCCCGCGCGTGAAGAGCCTGCGCGGCGTCGCGCCGTTCCTCGGCGTCGGCGTCCTCTTCGGCCTCTCGTACGTCTCGCTCTTCGAGGCGTACTACCGCGGCCGAGTCACCGTCGTCTCGCCGCTCGTCGCGACGGAGTCGCTCTGGGGCGTCGCGCTGTCGCTGCTCCTGATCCGCCATCACGAGAAGGTGGGGCGGAGGATCGTCGTCGGCGCACTCCTGATCGTCGCCGGCGGCGCGCTGATCGGCGCGTTCCGCTAGCGCCGGAAGGCGTAGATCAGGTACTCCCGGCCGTCCAATATCTGCTATAACTCGACTCAGACTTTCTCTCACAGGAGGCATTCAGAACACATGGCGAAGACCATCGGCATCGACCTCGGCACGACGAACTCGTGCATGGCCGTGCTCGA
>JAFAIV010000060.1 GCA_019236545.1 Actinomycetota bacterium
GCTGCGCGCGCAGACGAGGCCGGGCGGGGTGCTGCTCGCCGAGGAGCGGACGCATATCCTCGTCTACGAGTGGGGCGGTCCGGCGATCCACTCCGGGCTGATCATGCGCGGCGTTCCGTCCGAGCACGGCCGGCTCACGCCGCGGCATGTCTGGGCGGAGAACGACCCCGACCTCGGGCCGGGCGGGGTCGTCGTGCTCGAGAACACGCACCGGAGCTCCGGCGGGACGATCTGGCCGTTGGACGAGTTCCGGGCGACGGTCGACGCGGCGCGCGAGCGCGGGGCGGCCGTCCATCTCGACGGGGCGAGGCTCTTCAACGCGTCGGTCGCCGCGGGCCTGCCGCCGTCGGCGTGGGCGTCGCTCGCGGACTCGGTGACGATCTGCTTCTCGAAGGGCCTCGCCTGCCCGACCGGCGCGATCCTCGCGGGCTCGGCGGAGCTGATCGAGCGCGCCTGGGAGAGCAAGTACCTCTTCGGCGGCGCGCTGCGGCAGTCGGGCGTGATCGCGGCGGCGATGCTCTGGTCGCTCGACCATCACGTCGAGCGGCTCGCGGAGGATCACGCCCGCGCGCGCCGGCTCGCGGAGGGCATCGGTGTCGAGGCGCCCGAGACGAACTTCGTCTCGATCCCGGACGAGCCGGGCCTCGAGGAGCGCCTGGCGGAGCGAGGGGTCCTCGTCAGCAATCTCCGCCCCGGGTGGCTCAGGGCCGTGACGTATCTCGGGATCACCGACGAGGACGTGGACATGGCCGCCCAGCGGATGGCCGACGTGCTCGCCGTGCGCGCTTGACTTAGTAACAGACTGTTACAAGCGGTTTCGGCCGGCCTGCGACGCCACGGTTCCGCTCAACCGAGCCGAACGGGCAGCGCCACCGGGGCAAGTGACAGTCTGTTACAAGCGTTGTCGGGACGGCGTTACTCGTACTGGAGGGCTTCGAGCACGTTGAGCTTCGCGGCGCGGCGGGCCGGGAAGACGGCGGCCAGGATCCCCGCCACGACCGCGGCGATCACGAAGGCGATCAGCGAGCCCCACGGGATCGTGAAGGCCGGGTAGCCGATCGCCTTGCCGACCATCCAGGCGAGGACGACGCCGAGCGGAATCGCGACCGTCGCGCCGATGAGCGCGGTGATGATGCTCTCGTAGCGGATCATCCGCCGCAGCTGGCGCCGCGTCATCCCGACCGCGCGCAGCATCCCGAGCTCGCGCGTCCGCTCGAACACCGTCAGCACGAGCGTGTTCACGATCCCGAACAGCGACACGACGATCGAGAGCGAGAGCAGGACGTAGAGCAGGTTGAGGAGCGTGTCGATCCCCTGCTCCTGGTTCTTCTTGAACTGCGTCTCCGTCTGGACCTTCGCCTCGGGGAACGGCTTGAGCGCCGCCGTGAGCTTCGCGGTGTTCGCGGCCGTGACGCCGCCGGCGATGTTCACGAACGTGTAGATGTTCTGCGGGTTCTCGAAGCTGGCGTCGAACGTGCGCGTCGAGACGGTGATGTCGCCGTACGGGGAGCCGCCCTTCGGCGGGGCGAAGATGCCCTTGATCGTCAGGTGCAGCGTCCTCCCGGTCGGCGTGATCACGTCGACGGGCGACCCGACGGAGAGGTGGTGCTTCGTCGCGTAATCCTTGGAGGTGAACGCGCCGGTCGCGCCGAGCTGGGACGGGGTCTGCTGGCTCCCTTTCGCCCAGTTCACGGTGATGACCTTCGCGATGTCGCCGGAGACGCCGGTGACGCCGACGCGGTGGTGGAAGGCGTTGCCCTCTCCCGCGCGCACGCCGGAGGCGACGGAGACGCCCGACACCTTGGCGACCGCGTTCGCGGAGGCGATCGAGATCGGCGAGAAGTTGTCCGTCGCGGTGACCGCATAGTTCGCGCTGAAGACCGAGTTCACGGCGCTCTCGAAGCGCGTCCGCAGGCCGGCTGCGAGGACGGAGACGAGCGTCACGAGCGCGAGGCCGATCATCAGCGCGGACGCGGTCGAGGCGGTCCGCTGCGGGTTTCGCGTCGCGTTCCCGCGCGCGAGCGTCCCCGCGGCGCCGCCGAAGCGGACGGCCGGGCCGCCGAGGAACCGCGCGAGCGGCGGCACGAGCGTCTTCGTCAGCATCGCCAGGCCGAGGAAGATCGCGGCCGCGCCGACGCCGAGCGAGAGCAGCCGCGTCGTCGTCGAGAGGCCGCCGACGAAGAGGCCGACGAGCATCAGCGCGAGCGCGCCGAGGATCACGAGCACGGCCGCCGCCGGGCCGAAGCGGGCGAACCGCGACGGCGGCAGGACCGCGCCCTCGCGCACGGCCGAGATCGGCGGCACGCGCGTCGCCCGGATCGCGGGCCGCAGCGCGGCGAGCACCGTGATGCCCGTCCCGACGAGGAGCGAGACGACGATCGTCCGCGTCGCGAAGACCGTCGATGCCTGCGGCAGGTCGATCCCGAAGGAGACGAAGAGCGAGTTGAGCCCGCGCGCCAGCCCGAGCCCGGCGAAGAGCCCGACGACCGACGCGAACGCCCCGATGACGAACGCCTCGAGCAGGACGGAGCGCAGCACCTGCCGCCGCGTCGCGCCCAACGTCCGCAGCGTCGCAAGCTCCCGCGTGCGCTGCGCGATCGTGATCGAAAGCGTGTTCGCGATCACGAACGAGCCGACGAAGAGCGCCACGCCGGCGAACGCGAGCAGGAAGTCGGTGATGATCGAGAGGAAGTCGTTCGTGTCGTTCGTCTGCTTCTGCGCCTGCGCCTTGCCCGTGCGCACCTGCTCCGTCGGGCCGAGCAGCGGCCGCACCTGGGTCACGAGCTGTTGCGGCGTCACGCCGGGCTTCGCGGCGATCGAGATCGAGTCGAGCCGGCCGACCTTGTGGAAGATCGCCTGCGCGGTCGGGAAGTCGAAGATCGCCATCGTCGCGCCGCCGAGCGAGGAGACGTTGCCGAACTTCGCGATCCCGGAGATGTGGAACGTCTGGTCGGGGCCGCGCGCGATCACGCCGATCGTGTCGCCGGTCTTGTAGCCGTCCTTCGACGCCGTGTTCGCGTCGATCACGACCTGGTGCGGCCCGACCGGCCAGCTGCCGGAGGTGAGCGTGAGCGGGTTGAAGCGCTGGTCGCCGTGCGCGTGGACGCTGAAGGCGAGCGGCGGCGCGCCGTGGCCGGAGATGACCTTGCCGTCGCGGCCGACGAGGTACGCGTAGTCCGAGACGCCGCCCTGCGCCTCCTCGACGCCGGGCAGGTTCCGCACCTTCGCGAGCAGCGACTGCGGGAACGACGGCGGCAGCGCCGGGCTGTTGTTGTCCTGCCCGATCGCGCTCTTGCCGGTGACGACCGCGTCCGTGTGCTGGTAGACGCTCGCGAAGACGGTGCTGAAGGCAGACTTGATCGTGTCCGTGAGGACGTACGTGCCGCTGATCATCGCGACGCCGAGGACGATCGCGATCGCGGTCAGCGCGGCGCGCAGCTTGCGGCCGGCGAGGCCCTTGAGGGCGACGCCGATCACGCCTGGAGCTCGCTCATGACCGCGAGCACGTCGCCCGCCGTCGCGCTCTGGCCGAGCTGCTTGACGATCAGCCCGTCGGCGAGGAAGAGGATCCGGTCGGCGATCGACGCGGCGCGCGCCTCGTGCGTCACCATCACCGTCGTCTGGCCGTACGCGTCGACGGAGTGGCGCATCAGCTGGAGGATCTCGCCGCCGGTCTTCGAGTCGAGGTTGCCCGTCGGCTCGTCCGCGAAGAGGATCGTCGGCCGCGTCACGAGGGCGCGCGCGATCGCGACGCGCTGCTGCTGGCCGCCCGAGAGCTCCGACGGCCGGTGGCTGCGCCGGTCCTGCAGGCCCATCTGCCCGAGCAGCTCGTCGAGCCACGCCTTGTCGGGCTTCTCGCCCGCGATCGAGAGCGGCAGGACGACGTTCTCCTCCGCGTCGAGCATCGGGAGCAGGTTGAAGAACTGGAAGACGAAGCCGATGTGCTCGCGGCGGAGGCGAGTCAGCTTCGCGTCGTTCAGGGTCGTGATCTCCGTGCCGGCGATCGAGACGGTGCCACCGGTGGGCGTGTCCAGGCCGGCGAGGATGTGCATCAGCGTCGACTTGCCGGAGCCCGAAGGCCCCATGACGGCGACGAGCTCGCCGGAGCGGACGTCGAGGTCGACGCCTCGGAGCGCGTCGACGGCGGTGGCGCCCTCGCCGTAGCGGCGCGTGAGTGCGCGGGCCTCGACGGCGACGGCCGCCGGGGTCGCGGGCTGGGTGTGCTCTTCGGTCATCGACATGCCAAGACCGTAGCTCCCCTGACCCACGTGGGCCATGGGGGATTCCCCGGACCGACCCCGGACCGCTACCGGCTCCCGGCGAGGGCGAATCCGACCACGACCGCGGCGTACGCGGTGAGCAGCAGCGCGCCCTCCCAGCGGCGCGTCCGGCCGTCCCAGACGACGAAGCCTGCGACGGCGGCGCCGGTCGCCATCGCCGCCAGCTCCTCCCAGCGGAACGAGAGCGGCAGCGCGTGCGCGAACAGGAGCGACAGGAGCATGACGACCGGCGTCACGAGCACCCCGACCTGCGCGCTCGAGGAGATGGCGATCTCGGTCGCGAGCGGCATGTTCCCGGCACGCGCGATCAGCACCGCCGAGCCGTGCTCCGCCGCGTTGCCGACGATTGCGACGATCACCGTCGCCGTGAAGAACTCGCTCAGCCCGGCCGCCTTCGTGAAGGCCTCGACGGAGCCGACGAGCAGCTCGCTCATGTACGCGGTGGCGGCGGTCGCGACGGCGAGCACGGCCAGCCCCGTCGGCAGCGACCACGCCTCCGCGGCGGGGTCGTCCCGGTCCTTCGCGTGGTGGCGCTTCAGGTTCCGCGTCGTCACGGCGAGGTAGGCGAGGAGCAGGACGAGCGCCACCGGGATCGAGGCGACGACGACGGCGTGCCGCTCCGGGTCGCCGGTGTAGCCGAGCGCAGCGGGGATCGTGAACCCGACGACGGCGAGCGCGACCAGCGCGATCTGCGGGAAGAGCGAGCGCCGGTCGACCCGCGCGCGGTCGGGCCCGGCGGCGCAGGCGAAGCCGAGGACGAGCAGGAGGTTCGAGATCACGCTTCCCGAGAGCGATCCGCGGACGACGCCGGGCAGCCCGTCCCCGATCGCGAAGAGCGCGATGATCAGCTCCGGCGCGTTGCCGAAGCTCGCGTTCAGGAAGCCGCCGATGCCGGGGCCTGTGTGCTCCGCGACATGCTCCGTCGACTCGCCGACGAGCCAGGCGAGCGGCACGAGCGAGACGGCCGAGAGGATGAAGACCGCGACCTTGCTCGGATGCGCGATCAGCTCGACGGCCGCGGTCGCCGGCGCGAGCCCGAGCGACGCCCAGAGGAGCTTCCGGCCCACCGCGAGTAGCCTAACCGCGCGTGCTCGAGGCAATCCTCTTCGACTGGGGCGACACGCTCATGCGCTGGGAGTTCTCCCAGGAGCTGCTCGCCGCCGGCCACCGCGCGGGCCTCGAGGCGCTCGGCGTCCCGCCGGTCCCCGAGGTGACCGACCGGTTCCGCGACGCCTATCTGCCGCGCGTGTTCGCCCCGGGGATGCTGGAGGAGGTCGAGTACCCGGGGCTCGTCCGCGAGCTCCTCGGCGAGTTCGGGATCGACCCGGACGAGGCCGCGCTCGACCGCTATCTCGACGCCGAGCACCGCGCCTGGGCGCCCGCGCGGCAGCTCGCCGCGACGACGCACGCGCTCCTGGAGACCCTCCGCGAGCGCGGCTACAAGCTCGCGTTGGTCTCGAACGCGCTCGACCCGCCCTGGCTGCTCCACCGGGACCTCGCGGAGTTCCGGGTCACGGAGCGGCTCGACGCGGCGGTGTTCTCCTCCGAGGTCGGCTGGCGGAAGCCGCACCCGGCGATCTTCGAGCGCGCGCTCGACGAGCTCGGCGGGATCGCGCCGGAGCGCGCGTTGATGGTCGGCGACCGCCTGCGCGAGGACGTCGGCGGCGGCGCCGCGCTCGGCATGGCGACATGCCAGGCGCTCTGGTTCCGGGCCGAGGAGGGCGACGGATCTGGACCCGAGCCGGAGTTCAAGGCCTTCACACAGATGGACGTCGTGACCGCTGCGAAACGCCTCGGCTGAGCTCGCGTTCCGTTTGCGCAAGCGGAAAACGCGGGAAAAGTCAAGCCTTGCGGATCGGGGAGCGGCTCACCAACAATGGATCCGATGCCTGAGTCGGAGCAGGTTCGCGCGGACAGCCTGACGCTCCCGCTGCGCCCGCAGGACGAGGTCGAGTGCCGCCTCTGCGAGGTCCACTGCGACAAGGTGGTCTACCCGTCCGCCTGCCTCGAGCGGTCGTGCCCCTTCGTCTACGCGTACGAGGAGCACGGGCACACCTACATGGGCTGCATGCAGAAGGTCTTCTCCGCGGAGATCGACCTCGACATGCTCACAGCCGCCGAGCGGCGGCGCGAGGGCTTCGGCGCCGTGCGCGCGCTGCGGGCGCCGCTGCCGATGTGCCGCTCGGACGTCGAGACGTGCTTCTCACACCGGCTCTCCGAGCTCGGCTGCACGAACCCGGAGTTCAACGAGCTGCCGGCGGGGTCGCCGACGTTCCGGGTGTTCGCGCGGATCTCCGGCTCGTAGCCGGCTCCGGAACGCGCAGAAGGGCGACGACGCCGAGCAGCGGGCCGACCGCCGCGAGGGCGAACGCGACGCGCCACGAGCTCGCGGCGACGGCGGCGAACGCGGGCGGGACGCCGGCGACGAGGACGCCGAGCAGCGTCTGTTGGAGGCCGAGGGCGGCGCCGCTGCGGGCGGTCCCGGCGGTCTCGGCCGCGGCGGTGAAGGAGAGGCCGTTCCACGAGAGGCCGAGCACCCCGGAGACGACGAGCACCGGGATCAGGAGGGCGAGCGGCGCGTCCACGAGGGCCGCGGTCAGCGCGGTACCGATCGCGAGCGCGATGCCGATCTCGCGGATCGGCCGCATGCGCGCGTGTATCCGGTCCGACCAGCGGCCGCTGCCGATCCGGGCGCCGATCCCGAGCACGTTGATCCCGGCGAGAACGGCGGCCGCGGAGTGCGTCGAGAGGCCGCGGTGCTCGTGGAGGAAGAGGACGGCGAAGCCTGTGATGGCGATCTGGGCCGTCAGGAAGAGCGCCGAGCCGCCGCCGAGCAGCCACATCGTCGCGTCGCGCAGGGGCGGGCGCGCGCGCTCGGGGGCGGCGTGGGCGAGCTCGCGCCGCGGGGCGTCGCGCATGAACGCGAGCGCGAGCGCCGCGCCGGCCAGGCAGCCGCCGGCGAGCGCGAGGAAGGCGAGGCGGGTTCCGCCGGAGGTGGCGAGCCAGGGGAGGGAGGCCGCCGCGGCAGCGCCGCCGATCGGGATCGCGGTCTGCCGGATCCCGAGCGCGAGGCCGCGTTCGTCTTCCCCGAACCAGCCCATGACGGCACGGCCGCTGGCCGCGTTGACGCTCGCCCCGAGCGCGCCCGCGAGCGCGAGCAGCGCGACGAGCGACCACATCCGGTGCGTCGCCGCGGTCGCGGCGAGCGCCGCAGCCGCCCCAGCGAGGCCCACGGCGATCACGACCCGCTCGCCGGTGCGGTCGGCGAGCAGCCCCCACGGCAGCAGCGTCGGCAGCATCCCGATCCCGACCGCGCCGAGCACGATGCCGGTCTCCCCGAGGCTCAGCCCGTAGTGGCTCCGCAGCGCCGGCGCCAGCGCGGGCAGGCCGACCGACAGCGCCGAGAAGCTCGCCTGCGCCAATGTCCCGGCGGCGAGCACGACCCACCGGTACCGGTCGCTCACGTCTTCCCGCGGCGCTTCGGCTTCGCCCAGCGCGCGTGGAGCTCCTTCGCCTTGCGGATCTCGTTCGCGTCCGGGCCGTGGTTGTCGGGGCCCGCGACCTCGAGGACGGCGGGGAGGCCCTGCAGCCGCGGGTTGCCGAGGAAGACGCCGAGCCTCTCGCCGAGCTCGCCCTCGAGGATGTTCGCGTGCCGGTCGCGGTTCGATCCGAGCGGCGCGGCGGAGTCGTTGACGTGCAGCGCCCGCAGGCGGTCGAGGCCGATCGAGGCGTCGACCTCGTCGAGGCACGCATCGAGCCCGGCCGGGTCGGTCACGTCCACGCCGGACACGTAGAGGTGGCACGAGTCGAGGCAGATCCCGAGCCGCGGGTGGCGGTCGAGCCGCTCGAAGATCGTCGCCAGCTCCTCGATCGAGCGCCCGATCGTCCCGCCGGCGCCGGCGGAGTTCTCCATCAGCAGCCACGTCTCGTCGGAGCACAGCTCGAGCACCTGCTCCATCGCCGGCAGGACCCGCTCGAGGCCGTGTTCGAAGCCGCTGCCGAGGTGCGAGCCGACGTGGAAGATCACGCCGTCCGCGCCGATCGCGCACGCGACCTCCATCGTGTTCCGCATCGCCGCGACGGACTTCTCGTGGATCGCGTCGTCAGGGGCGGCGAGGTTGCAGAGGTAGAGCGCATGGCAGACCACCCCGCCCGGGGCGATGCCGACCTCCGCCCGCCGCTCGCGGAAGCGCTCGAAGCTCGCCGGGTCGTGGTTCGTCGGCCGCCACATCCGCGGGCTCTGCGTGAACACCTGCACCGACTCGCAGCCGATCGCCTCGGCGCGGTCGATCGCGGTGTGGATGCCGCCGGACGAGGAGACGTGCGCGCCGATCAGCACAGCCACGCCTCCAGCCGCGCGGCCTCCTCCTCGACTTCGGCGCGCGCGGCCTTCGCAAGCCGCGCGAAGGGCTCGACGACGACGCGGCCGTCCACGACCTGCCAGGTGCCCGCGACGACGCCGTCGGCGAGGAACGTCTGCGCGACGTCGCCGTTGTTCCCGACCACGAGCTTCCGCAGCTCCTCCCCGAGCACGCGCCGCCGGTCCGCCCAGGCGAGCAGCACGTTGTCGAACTTCGGGAGGAAGCGGGCCGGCGCGGGCGTGTCCGCCGGCGGCAGCGGCGCACCTGGGACGTCGAGCAGCTCCCGCCCGTCCTCGTCGCGGTGGCGCTCGAGCTCGAGCAGCTCGAGGGCGGCCCGGATCTTCGAGACGTGCATCATCGACCATGCGCTCATGTCCTTCGCGGTGGCGGGCCCGAACGCACCGAGGTACCGCCGCAGCATCTCCGCCCGCGCCTCGACGGGGACGCGCGGCTCCGGCTCGTCCAGCGCGACGAAGCGGCCTTCCGGACGCGACCGCCAGAGCGCCGTCTCGTGATGGTGGACGAGATGCGCCGCCGCGCGCGCGTAGCGCCAGGCACGCGAGCGGTCGAGGCCACCGAGGTCGTGCCCGTCGAGCACCGCCATCGCCGCGGAGCTGGTGACCTGGCCGCCCTCCGCGAGCGGCCGCACCACCGGTGCGAGCCGTTGGGCGAGCGCCGAGTTCCAGGGGAAGTTCATCTCCTGCATCCCGGCCCGGAAGAGCCCGTAGTCGGCCGGCGTCACGAGGTGGAGCGTCTGCCGCATGACAGTGGCCTTCACGAGCTCGCCGGCCGCGAGGACGCGCTCGAGCTCCTCGCGCCGGAACCCCTCGACGCGCGACCAGAGCCCGACGTACGGCGCCGGCGGCCACTGCGCCTGCATCCCGACAAGCCGCTCGACCGCCTCGACCGGGCCGACGGGCGCCCGCGAGAGCAGCATCTGCCGCTCGAGGATGGCCCGATTCAGCTCCCGGAGCGACAGCGTCCGCACGCGTCCTACGCTATCCGCATGAGCGTGACCGTCCGCATGGCCCCGAGCCCGACCGGGTTCCTCCACATCGGCGGCGTGCGGACGTTCCTCTTCAACTGGCTCTACGCGCGTCAGCACGGCGGCCGCAACCTGCTCCGGATCGAGAACACCGACACCTCACGCGAGGTCGCCGAGGCGACGCACCAGATCCAGGAGTCGCTGCGCTGGATCGGGATCGAGTGGGACGGCGACGTCACCTTCCAGCTCGACCGGATGGACGACTGCCGCCGCGTCGCCGAGCAGCTCGTCGCCGAGGGGAAGGCGTACGAGGACGAGGGCGCGATCCGCTTCCGCATGCCCGACGAGGGCGTGACCGCATGGGACGACGTCGTCCGCGGCCACGTCGAGGTACCGAACGAGACGATCGAGGATCTCGTCCTCATCCGCTCCGACGGCCGCCCGACCTACAACTTCGCGTCGCCGATGGAGGACGTCTGGGACGGGATCACGCACGTCATCCGCGGCGAGGACCACATCTCGAACACGCCGAAGCAGATCCAGATCATCCGCGCGATCGGCGCCGACGTCCCCGTCTACGCGCACGTGCCGAACATCTTCGGCAGCGACGGGAAGAAGCTCTCGAAGCGCCACGGCGCGACCGGCGTCGACGAGTTCCAGCGCGAGGGCTACCTGCCCGAGACGATGCTGAACTTCCTCGCGCTGCTCGGCTGGGCGCCCGACGGCGAGACGACGCTGATGCGCCGCGACGAGCTGATCGAGCGGTTCTCGCTCGAGCGAGTCAGCCCAAGCCCGGCCCAGTTCGACTATGCGAAGCTCGACTGGATGAACGGCGTCTACCTGCGCGAGCTCTCGCCGGAGGAGTACGCGCACCGGCTCGTGCTCTGGCTCGGCGACGAGGGCTACGACTGGGACGCGCAGCTCGTGACGCGCGCAGCGCCACTCGTGCAGGAGAAGATCGCCAAGCTCTCGGAGTTCCCGGGCTTCGCCGGCTTCCTCTTCCACGACGTCGAGCCCGACCCGGCCGACCTAGACGGGGGCGCGCCGGTGATCGAGGCCGCGCGCGGCGCGCTGGCGACGCTGGAGCCGTTCGACGCCGAGCACATCGAGGCGTCGCTGCGCGGCGTCGTGGAGGGGCTCGGGCTGAAGCCGCGCCAGGGGTTCCAGCCGATCCGCGTCGCGATCACCGGCTCGCGGGTCTCGCCGGGGCTGTTCGAGAGCATCGAGCTGCTCGGGCGCGAGACGACGCTCAGCCGTCTCGCGGCTGCCGCCGCGATCGCCTAAAGGCCGCGATCGGGAGCGGTTTCGGCGGGGCGAGAGGGTCGAGCGCACGTTGGAAGGCAAGCCAGGCACGGCGGCGGAAGCCCGCCGTCGGGATCGGCAAGTCCATCGTGGGAAGTGAGCCGCCCTGCCCCGCGAGCCTCTTGTCGCCCGCAGAGTTCATGCTTTTCAAGGAGTAAACGCCGTCGCCCGGAGGTGGGTTACGCTGGGCCGGTGACCGGGGGGTCGCACACCGTCCTCGTGGTCGACGACGAGCCGTCGATCCGGCTTCTCTGCCGCGTGAACCTCGAGCTCGACGGCTTCGCCGTCGTCGAGGCCGCCTCGCTGGACGAGGCGCGGGAGCGGATCGAGGACGGCGTCGACGTCGTGCTGCTCGACCTGCACCTCGGCGCCCAGCGCAGCCACGACCTGATCGCGGAGCTCGCGAGCCGCGGCATCCCCGTCGCGCTCGTGACCGGCTCCACCGACGCCGCGTCCGCGGCCGCGACCGGCGCGGACGTCGTCATCGCCAAGCCGTTCCCCGTCGAGCGGCTCGCGGCGACCGTGCGGGCGCTCCTCGAGGGCCGCTAGGCTCGCGGGCATGGCCACGACCGCGACACGCACGCCGGCCGAGTTCGAGGACCGCCTGCGCGAGTACGCGCGCGAGCGGATGGAGGAGGGCCGCGCCGTCCGCGTCGGCGAGAAGGAGATCTCCGAGCAGGCGGCGATCGTCGCGCGCTACGCCGACCTCTTCACCGAGCCGCAGCTCGAGTCGCTCCGCGAGGCCGAGCTCACCGCCGAGGGCGACGAGCGCGAGCGGCTCTACCGCCTGCGCAAGACCTGCGAGAGCGGCCTCGTCGAGGCGCAGCTCGCGGAGCGCGAGGACGCGCTCCAGAACGCCCTGCTGGCCGCGACGGTGACGTTCCGCGGCGAGGAGATGCCGCTCCGGGCGGCCGAGGCGCGGCTCGCCGTCCTTCCGTCCTACGCCGACCGGGACGAGCTCGGCGAGCTCGAGCGCGCCGAGTCCGCCCGCTTCAACGACGAGCGCCGCGAGCTGCTCGCCGCGCGCGAGGACCTCGACGCCGAGGTCTCGGGCGAGCCGGACCCGGTGGCCCGCAGCGAGGAGGAGAAGCAGATCTCGCTCCACGAGCTCGAGGTCGCGCTGCGGGCGGCCGTCGCGGCGACGACGCAGGCCCACCAGGAGCGCGCTGAGCGGTGGTTCGAGCGGCTGCTGGGGCCGGAGCGGGAGACGCTCCCCTCGAGCGCGCACCTCCGCTGGATGCGCCGGCTGTCCCCGCTCGAGTCGACGTACACCAAGGAGCGCTCCGTCGAGGTCTGCGTCGCGACCGTCGCAGCGCTCGGCTTCGACCTCGACGCGATCCCGAACATCCACCTCGACGTCGAGGACCGGCCGCAGAAGAGCCCGCGCGCCTGCGTGATCCCGTCCGACCCGCCGCAGGTCGTGCACCTGATCACACGCGCACAGGGCGGCATCTCCGACTACGAGGCATTCCTGCACGAGGCCGGGCATGCACTCCACTACGCCGGCTGCGACCCGCGGCTGCCGTACACCTTCCGGGCGATCTCGCGCGACCACGCGCTGACGGAGATCTACTCGTACGTCGTCGACTCGATCGCAGGCGAGCCCGGCTGGCACGCGCTCCACTTCGGCCTCTCCGACGCCGAGGCCGAGGAGAACGCAGACGCGAGCGTCTTCCTCGACTCGCTGCTCTACCGGCGCTACGCGGCGAAGCTTCGCTACGAGCTCGGCTTCTGGGGCGCATTTGCGGAGGAGCGCGGCGGCTCGCCGCGCGACTACGCGGAGCTGCTGACCGCCGCAACCGGCCTCCGCTACGACCCGCGCAGCCACCTCTCCGACATGGACGCCGGCTTCTACTCCGCCGACTACCTCCGCGCGTGGATCCGCTCGGCCCAGCTTCGGGCGCACCTGCGGCGCGAGGTCGGCGAGGACTGGTGGCGGAGCGCGGCCACGGGCGACATCCTCCGCGGGCTGTTCACCGAGGGGACGAAGCCGACGAGCGAGCAGATCGCAGGCAGGCTCGGCTTCGACCCGCTCGACACCGGGCCGCTCGTCTCCGAGCTGCTCGGCTAGCCCTTCAGGACGCCGGCGACGTAGGGGAGGAGCCGCTGCCGCGACCGCGAGGACTCCACGTCGCGGCGGATCAGCTCGTCCAGCTCCATGGCCACGAGCAGCACGATTCCCGCGATGTAGAAGTAGGTCGCGAGGAAGATGAAGACCTCGAGGCTGCCGACGGCGGTCTTGAAATTCGCGACCGTGCGCACGTACTCCGCGAAGACCAGGGTCTCGCCGAGCCAGCCGACGACGAAGAGGAGCGAGCCGAAGCTCGCCCAGCGGCGCGGCGGGTGCTCGGACGGCGCCCAGCGCACGATCGTCTCGAACGCGAACGCGACGAGGCCGATCGCGGCGAGCCAGCGCACGATCGCGACGGGAACGTTCCAGCCGCCGTGCACCGAGCCGAGCCAGATCAGCAGGATCGCCCCGAGCAGCGCCGCGAGGAAGAGCACGGCGAGCCCGAACGAGAGCGGGAAGCGGATCCAGAACGGTCGGTCCTCCTCCGTCTCGTAGATCTCGTCGAGCGCGCCCATCGCCGCGCGGATCACGCCGGAGACCTCCCAGATCGCGAGCGCCGACGCGAGCACGATCAGCCCGGTGCTCGACGAGGCGAAGACGCGGTCCGCGATCGCTTGGACGCCGACGTCGACCCCGGGGAGCACCTTGCCCGCGATCGCGGGCTCGATCGTGTCGTCCCAGAGCTGTTGCTGGTGCGCCGCGCCGAGGACGCCGAGCCCGAGCAGGGTGCAGGCGACGCCCGCGATCAGCATCCGCAGCGCGATCGCGCTCGCGTACGTGAGCAGGTTGTGCTCGGCGAAGAGGTCGACCCAGAGGCGCACGATCGCCTTGAAGCTCTCCCAGCGCCGCTCCACGGGAGGGAAACGCGGGAGGGGGTCTGATCGGTGCGGCACGCGGGAGACGCGTTCGGATGGCCGAGGTCACGCAGCCGCGGCGCCTGCACCGCGGCGTCGTCCTCCGCGTCGAGGCGATCCGCCTCGCTCGACGCGGCTAGCTCAGCTCGTCGACGAGGTCGGCGACCGAGTCGACGATCCGCGACGGGCGGTACGGGTAGCGCTCGGCCTCGCCGCGGCTGGTCGAGCCGGTGAGGACGAGGACGGTGTGCATCCCGGCCTCGAGCCCGGCGACGACGTCGGTGTCCATGCGGTCGCCGACCATCGCGGTCGTCTCCGAATGCGCCTCGATCGCGTTCAGGGCGGAGCGCATCATCAGCGGGTTCGGCTTGCCGATGAAGTACGGTGCGACGCCGGTCGCGCGGCTGATGAGGGCCGCCACGGAGCCGGTCGCGGGCAGCGGCCCGTCCGGCGAGGGGCCGGTCGTGTCGGGGTTCGTGGCGATGAAGCGGGCGCCGTCGCCGACGAGCCGGATCGCCTGCGTGATCCGCTCGAAGCTGTACGTCCGCGTCTCGCCGAGGACGACGTAGTCCGGCGAGCGCTCGGTCATCGTGTAGCCGGCCTCGTGGAGCGCGGTCGTCAGGCCCGCCTCGCCGATCACGAACGCCGAGCCGCCGGGCCGCTGGCTCTCCAGGAAGCGGGCCGTCGCCAGCGCCGCGGTCCAGATCGAGTCCTCGGGCACCTCGAGCCCGCTCGCGGCGAGCCGCGCCGAGAGGTCGCGGCGGGTGTAGATCGAGTTGTTCGTCAGGACGAGGAACGGCAGCCCGCGCTCGCGCAGGCGCGCGATGAAGCGGTCGGCGCCCGGGATCGGGTGCTCCTCGCGGACGAGGACGCCGTCCATGTCGATCAGCCAGGATCGGATCGCGTGCTCGGGCACGCGCCCATCTTCTCAGGAAGCGTGGGGCCTGCCGTGTGGCAGGCCCCACGTGTTGCCCGGTTCAGCGACGGACGAGCGTGGAGCTGCTCGCGAGCTGGCTGAGCAGCCCGCGGCTGTCCGTCGCGCGCAGCGTCACGACCAGCCGGCCGTTGCTGCGGTAGCGCGAGAGCAGGGCCCACGACTTCGAGACCGTCGTGCACCCGTTGACGTACACGGAGAAGTGCCGCGTGTACGGGAGCTGGCGCGTCTTCAGGTCGCGCTCGGTGAGCCGCACCGTGCCCGAGATCTGCGAGCAGACCCGGATCCGCGCGTTGACGCTGGTGCGCGTGTGCGTCAGCGAGACGATCTTCACCGTCGGCGCCTCGGGGGCCGGCGTGGTCGTCGTCACGGTGTTCGTCGTCGTGACGACGCTCGTCGTGGTCTGCGTCGTCGTCGTGGTGTTCGACGCGATCACCGGGCTCGTCGCTGTCGCGACGGTGGCCTGCTGGCCGCCCGACGCGTGCGCCGTGACGAGAGCGCGCAGCCGCGAGCCGACGTCGCTCGACGCGATGTTGTAGCTCTGGCCCGTCGCGCCGGCGATGTCCTTGCAGTTGGCGCCGGCGGCGTCGCAGCGCTGCCACTGGCGGCTGAACGAGGTGGGCGTCGGCGTCCAGAGGCCGTTGCCCACGGTGATCGTGTCGCCGGCCTTGGAGCCGTTGCCGAGCGTCGGCTTCACATCGTTCCGCGGGCCGTTGCTCGAGTCGACGACGTCGGTCGCGTCCGAGGTCGCGGAGGCCTTGCCATCCTGATTCGTCGCGGTCACGACGACGCGGACGGTGTGGCCGACGTCGGCGGCGGCGAGCGTGTAGGTCTTGCTCGTCGCGCCGGTGATGTTCCCGCAACTCGTCCCATCGTCGTGGCAGCGCTGCCACTGGTAGGCGAACGAGGTCGGGTTGTTCGACCAGCCGCCGTCGGACGCGGTCAGCGTGGCGCCCTGGACGGCTGCGCCGCCGACGGACGGGGCGGCGGTGTTCGCCGGTGCGGCGGCCGAAGCCGACGACGCGAGCACGAGCGCGACCGCGGCGAGCGCGGCCGCGACCGGCAACAGTACGAGTCGTTTCATCGTGGTCCTCCCTTTTGGCATACGAGGAAGGCGTTGCCGCGCCGGGTGAACCCCACACGTGCGTTTACGGACTTCTTACAGGGATCGGCGCACGCGAATTGCAGGGGAAACGACGCGGAGGGAGGTCGTCCCGAAGCTCGCGGTGGTGAGGACGCGGAGCGTGGCGCGGGCGAGGCCGGCGCCCAGGCGCAGCCGCGAGCCGGTCGCGCCGCGCATCGACGCGCAGCTCCCGCCGCTGCAGCGCTGCCACTGGAACCGGACGCTGCTCGGGGCGCGCGTGAACCGCGGCGCGACGACGCGCAGGGTCGAGCCGACGATGGCCTGGCCGGTGATCCGCGGCTTCGCGACCAGCTGCGGCACGGCGGGGACGACGCGGAGCGCGGCGGTGTTGTCGGTCGCGTTCGTCTCGGCGGGCGCCGTGCTCGTGACGACGGCGGAGACGTCCTGCTCGCCGGCGGCTCCGACCGTGCCGGTGACGGACACCTGTACCGGCGTCGCCGCGACGCCCGGGAGCGGGCACGTGAGGGTCTGCGCGGCCTGCGTGCAGGTCGCTCCGGTCGTGCCGGTCAGCGCGAACGCGGGCGGCAGAGTCAGCTGGAGCGTCGCCGCGGTCGAGGCCGTCGGGCTCGCGTTCGTCACCGTGGCGACGATCGTCAGCGGCTTCCCGGCTGGCGGCGCCGTGGCCGGGGTCGCCGTCAGCGCGACGCGGAGGTCGGGCGGCGGCGCGGCGGCCGCGACGGTGACGGCCTGGCTCGCCGCGAGCGCGCCGAAGCCGGTCGCCGTGAGCGTCGGCGTGCCGGCGTTCGGGTCGTCGTAGAAGAAGGAGACGCCGGAGTTGCCGGTCGGGATGGTGACCGTGAGCGTCGACGCGAACGGCCCGGCCGCGCTGGTCGCGAAGCCGGCGCCGGCCGAGTTCGTCGCGAGCGTCACCTGCAGCGGCGCGGTCAGTGCCTGCTGGACGCCGTTCGTCAGCAGCTGCACCGAGAGCTGCGCCGGCTGGCCCGCCTGCACCTGCGCCGGCGCCGGGAGCGAGAGCTGGAACGGCCAGCTCGAGAACGCCGACCAGCTCTCCGTGAAGGCCGCGCCGCCGACGGTCGCCGTGCACCAGGCGGTCCCGCACGCGTTCGTGGGCGACTGGTCGGAGTCGTGGATCGCGGCGGCGAGCCGGTCGAGCAGCGCGCCGGAGTCGGACGCGAACTGCGCCGTCCACGCCGCGTTCCCCTGCATCCGCGGCGCCCACGCGAAGCCGAAGCGGTCGACGGGCCAGCCGCTCTGCTGCGAGAGCGTCCGCGCCGCGGCGACCTGCGCCGTCACGTAGTCCTGCATCGTCTGCAGCGGCACGTCCGTGAAGCCGTACGCGCTGTCCCAGATCCAGGCGGCGTTCGCGAGCGGCTGGTACGCCTGCTGGAGGTAGGCGAGCGCGGTCGCCGCGTCGGGCGGCGCGGCTGCGGCGAGCGCCAGCGGGTGCGCGAGGTACGCGTTCACGTGCTGGATGCGCGCGTCCGTCGCCGCGCCCGAGACTGCGTAAAGACGCACGTCGCCGTACGACTCCTGGGAGAAGTCGCTGACGTAGGAGCTCATCGCCTGCCAGAAGGTCGAGTCGAGCAGCCAGCTCGCGAGCGCGGCCTTGTACGCCGACAGGCTCGCCGTGCCCTGGTCCATGCCGATGTCGAAGACCGTGCCCTTGACGAACGGGCCGCCGCCGCCCGCGTCGTAGAGGCCGCGCACGAGGTCCTCGACGTTCTGGCGCGCGTTCGGGTCGCCGCGCCGGACGCCCGACGAGAGCTCGTTCAGCGCCCACGAGTCCCCGGCGCCGACGTCGAAGCCGGCGGCCGCCATCCTCTGCCGGAACGTGACGCCCGCCTGGTACCAGCTCCCGTTCCCCGCGGCGACCCACTTGCTCCAGCCGGCGTAGTTGAGCTCGGCGAGCGCGTGGAAGTTCGGGCCGAGTGCGCGGATCTTCGACGCCTGCCCGGTGCGGAGGGCGGTCTTGTCGGCGGCCAGCGGCGGCACCGAGACGAAGTACTGCGCGCACGGCGACTCGTTCGCCGCGAGCTTCGTCGCAAGACGCAGCCAGTCGTCCTGCGCGTAGAACACCGCGCGCAGCGGCCGGCAGTCCCTCGCGGCCAGCGGCAGCCGTCCCTCGCGGCGCCGCCGGACGAGCTGCGTCCAGAGCGTCTGCGTCGCCTGCGGCGTCAGCGACGGGACGAGCGTGCGCGTCGCGGCAGGCGCGGTCGCCGCCGACAGCAGGACGGCGAGAACGGCCGCGGCAGCGGCGACAACGACACGAAGACCCCCCAACTGAGCTCCCAGCGGCTCCCGCCGCACGATCCAGGCTAGCCGGAGCCGGGCGAGTCCACGACCGGGACCGGCGCCCCGGCCGTCCGCGTCAGCAGCCGGTACGAGACGAGCGCCGCGACGTAGAGCCCGCCGACGACGAGCAGCAGCGCGCGGTATCCCGTCACGAGCGAGAGGTATTCCAGCGCACCGCCGACCATCGCCCCGAGCAGGTTCGCCGCGAACGCCGCCGTCGCCGACCCGACCGCCCCGAACCGCTGCGCGAAGACGAGGTTGGCGAGGTAGATCGGCGCGAACGCGAGCGCAGCTGCTGCGAGGAAGCGCGGCAGCGGCGAGAGCGAGAGCAGCGTGTCCTCCGGTACCGACCACGCGACCGCGAGCGCCGCCAGCAGGAACCCGTACAGCAGCCACGGCGACGGCAGCCGCACTCGTCGCGCCGTCTCGACCGCGAGCCAGACGCTCAGGAGCACACCGAGGAAGACGAGCGCGTTCACGAGCCAGGTCGTCCCGAAGAGCAGCGCGAACTGGACGACGTTCTTCGTCTCCAGGAGCAGGAACGCCGCGCCCATGCAGGCGAGGTCGACGTAGCGGCGCATCTCCGAGATCCCGGAGCGCCCGCCGCCGGCGGCGCCGATCAGGAGCACCGTCGCGCCGAGCATCAGGAGCAGCGTGTGCCAGTAGATCGACGGGATCGTGCGCGTCTGCAGGTACGGGAACGGGTAGTCGTCCGTCGGCCGGCTCACGGCGACCGGCTTCCAGGGCGTGCGGCAGTCGCGGATCGGGCCGAGGCTCTCGGTGAGGACTGCCTGGCGGCGTCCGGCGAGCGGGTCTCCGACCTCGACGCACGGTGGCTTCCCGAAGACTGCGTTCAGCGTCCCGGCGTACCGGTCGCGCAGCCACGACTCGTAGTAGTTGTACATCGCAAAGACGCCGCCGGGCCTGAGCAGCGACTTGACGCGCTCCATCGACTCGGTCGTGAAGAGGTAGTTCTCGAGCCGCAGCGACCCCTGGCCGGCGAGCAGCGTCAGCGAGTCCGGAAGCGCGAAGACGATCAGGTCGTAGCGGTTGCCGGTGTTCTGGACGAAAGCGCGGCCGTCGTCGATGTGGACGCTGACGCGCGGGCTCGCGTACGGGTGGTTCGGGTGGTAGCGCTTGCCGAGCGCCTGGATCTCCGGGTCGATCTCGACCGCGTCCACGTGCCGCACGCCTTTCGAGAGCGCGACCGCGACGTCGTTCCCGTTCCCGGCGCCGACGATCAGCATGCTCCGCGGCGTCCGCGCGACGTGGCGGTACGGGAAGAAGTAGAAGCGCTCGATCTTCCGCAGCGTCGCGACGGGGAACGCGGTCTGGTGCGGGATGTTGTTCGCGCTGATCGAGAGCGTCCGGCTCGTGCGCGTGTGGCCGACGACGACCGGGCCGGGCGTGTAGGTCGCGGTGATCTTGTAGTACGGCGACCAGTGCTCGTTCGAGCGCGCCGACTCCAGCGAGAGCAGCGCGAGGACGGCGACGAGCGCTCCGACCTGCCAGCGGCGGCCGACGAGCACGAGGAGGAGCGCGCTTGCGACCGCGCCCCAGGCGATCGGCGGCAGTTCCAGGAAGGACAACGCCGTGAAGACGAGGATTCCGGCGATCGAGCCGAGGATGTCGAGCCGGTACGCCTCGAGCGGCGGGAACTGGACGAACTGCCGCCCGACCGCCTGCCCGATCCCGGCCATGACCGCGACCGTCAGCGCGAACGTCGCGCTCAGCTCGACCCAGCGCGGCGCCGCCGTCCACCCGAACGCGCCGGTGAGCCGCCCCGTCTCCAGCTGCACCGAGACGGGGAAGAGGAGGACGAAGCCGACGCCGAGCGCGAGGGCGACCGGCGTCCACGGGAACAGGTCGGGCTCGCGCCGCGCGCGCAGGAAGCCGAGCCCGATCCCGAGGAAGCTCGAGAGCAGGACGAAGTTCGTCAGATACGCGAGGTGGACGTCGTTCGCCGCGGTCCAGCGGATCAGCGACAGCTCCACGAAGAGCATCAGGAAGCTGAGCAGAAAGAGGCGGCGACGACCTCCCACGCGCGGCAACCTACTCGTTCAGGGCCAGGGCAGGCTGAAGAGCTTGGTCGTCGTCAGCGCGCGCACCGCCTCGACGACGCCCTCCTTCACGCCGAGCCCCGAGTCCTTGATCCCGCCGAACGGCGTCGCCTCGGTGCGGAAGCCCGGCACCTCGTCGACGTTGACGCTGCCGACGCGGAGCTCGCGGATGCAGCGCGTGATCGCGGCGAGGTCGTTCGACACGATCCCGGAGGAGAGGCCGTAGCGCGTCCCGTTCGCGACGGCGAGCGCCTCGTCGAGGTCGCGGACGCGGATCAGCGGGATCGCCGGGCCGAAGGTCTCCTCCCGGACGAGCTCCATCTCCGGGCGGACGTGGTCGACGACGGGCGGGACGAGCTGCGCGCCGGTGCGCTCGCCGCCGGCGAGGAGGGTGGCGCCCTCGGCGACGGCGGCGGCGACGCGAGCCTCGACGAGCGCAGCCGCCTCCTCGTCGATCAGCGTCCCGATCTCCGTCTCGTCCGCGAGCGGGTCGCCGACACGGAGGAGCCGCGCCCGGGCGAGGATCGCCTCCGCGAGCGCGTCCCCGAGCGGCTCCTCGACGATCACGCGCTTGACGGCGGTGCAGCGCTGGCCGCTGTTCTTCGTCGCGCCGGAGACCGCCAGCTCGGCCGCGCGCGCGACGTCGGCGTCGCGGAGGACGAGCAGCGGGTCGTTCCCGCCGAGCTCGAGGACGGCGCGCCGGTAGCCGAGCCGGTCGGCGATCAGCCTCCCGACGGCGACGCCGCCGGTGAAGGAGACGACCTCGACGGCGTCGTGGGCCAGCATCTCGTCGAGGATCTCGGCGCGGTCGCCGGTGACGACGGCGAGCGCCTCCTCGGGATAGCCGGCCTCGTGGATCGCCCGCTCGAGCCAGAGCGCGGTGAGCGGCGTCTTCTCCGACGGCTTGAGGACGATCGGCGCGCCGGCGGCGATCGCGGGGGCGACCTTGTGCGCGACCTGGTTCAGCGGGTGGTTGAAGGGCGTGATCGCGGCGACGAGCCGGACCGGCTCGCGCACGGTGTACGCGCGGCGCGCGCGCCCGTGCGCGGACACGTCCATCGCGTACGCCTCGCCGTGGTCCTCGAGCGCCTCCCGGGCGGCGAAGCGGAAGACGTCGGCGGCGCGGCCGGTCTCGTAGCGCGTGTCGGCGAGGCAGAGGCCGGACTCGAGCGTGATCGCCCGCGCCAGCTCGTCGCGCTCCGCCTCGATTCGCGCGGCGACCCGCTCCAGCACCGCCGCGCGCGCGTGCCGGTCGAGCGCGACGCGCGTCGCGCCCGCGCGGTCGAGCGCGGCGCGCACCTCCTCGCGCGAGCGCAGCGGCGCCTCCCCGACGACCTCGCCGGTGAACGGGTAGCGCACCTCGAAGGCGCTCACTCGCCCAGCAACAGCCAATGCACGTCCATGTTCGAGGCGCCGCGCTCGAGCAGCTCCGCGCGCGCGCCGGTGGGCTTCTCCGAGAGGAGGATCGGCACCTCCTGCTCGTGGCGGCCGCCGTGCGAGCGGAGCGGCCCGCGCAGCGCCGAGAGGTCGTGCTCCGCCTCGGTCTTCCCGAGCGCGGTGCGCGCGTCGGCGAGGACGACGAGGTCGCCGATCCGGTCGGCCGGCAGCGACAGCGACTCCGCGGCCTCGTCCCGCGTCAGCACCTCCTCGACGCCCTCGACGGCGAGCAGCGCGTCGCGCGAGGCGTCGAGCTCCTCGGCGGGCACGTGCACCCAGCACGCCGAGCCGAGCGCCGCGTGATGGACGACGTACGGGTCGGTGATCGGCAGGACGACGTGCGCGCTCGCGGGGAGGACGTCGCCGAGCCAGCGGACGTCCGGCTTCGCGTTCATGCCGTGGTCGGCGACGAGGCCGAGCCGCCAGCCGGCGTCGAGGTAGCGGCCGACGAGCTCGTCGAGCCGCTGCAGGTACGCGTCGCTGAGCTCCTCGCCCGGCGCGGCCGAGTGCTGGACGTAGTCCGTCAGCGAGACGTACAGGAGCTCGACCTCGAGCGGCTCGGCCAGGCCGAGGCCGAGCTCGAGCGCGTAGTGCGACACGTCCCAGTCGTAGATGGACGGCACCGGCCGCGAGACGAAGCGCGACACCGGGCCGTACGCCGCCAGCTCCAGCTCGGCCGCTTTCTCCGCCGAGACCGCCGGGACGTGGCCGTTCCCGAGCAGGAGGCGCAGCTTGTCCTTCGTCGTCACGGCCAGGACGGACACGCCCGCCAGTTCGAACGCAGCGTGGATCGACGGTGCGCGCAGCGCTGTCGGATCGGTCAGCTGCACCTCCTCGCCGCTCGGCGCGAGGTAATGGTTGCCGGGCAGGCCGTGGACGGACGGCGGCGCGCCGGTGACGATCGAGAGGTTGTTCGGGTTCGTGAAGCTCGGCAACTGCGAGCGGCCGCGCGCGTAGACGCCCTGTTCCGTCATCTCCCGGAGCCGCGGCACGAGCCCCCGCTCGAACGCGTCGTCGATGTAGCGCGGGTCGACACCGTCGAGGCAGACGACGGCGGTCGGCGTGCCCGGCGGGGCGTAGAGGCGGCCGTTCGCCTCGACGGCCGTCACGGACGAAGCTCCGCCAGCGCCCGTTCGAGCGCGGCGGCGAAGCGCCGCAGGTCGTCGGGCGTCAGCTCGCCCATGCACGCGACACGGAAGATCTCCGCGGCGAGCGCGCCCTGGCCCGCGTAGACGACGAAGCCGTCCGCGCGCAGCCGGTCGTGCAGCGCGGGGAACGAGACGCCCTCGGGCAGCCGCAGCGAGCGGATCGAGTGCGAGCGCGCCTCCGGCGCGACGAGCTGCTCCAGCCCGAGCCGCTCCATCGCCTCGTCGACGATCCGGCAGCGCTCGGCGTAGCGCGCACGGCGCCCCTCGATCCCCTCCTGCAGGGCGAGGTCGAGCGCCGCGTCGAGCGAGGCGAGCGCCGGGATCGCGGGCGTGAACGGGGGAGAGGATGTCGTCTCGACGTCGAGGTAGCCGACGAGGTCGAGCGCCACCGACGTCGGCTCGACGCTGCGCGCGCGGCGCGTCCCGGCGGGCGAGACGAAGACGAACGAGGCGCCCGGCAGGCCGTGCAGGCACTTGTTCGAGGTGCACGTCAGGAAGTCGATCCCGGGGCCGAGCGCGATCTCCTCGACCCCGAACGAGGAGATCGCGTCGACAACGGTGCAGACGCCGGCGTCGGCCGCAGCCTCCGCGAGCTCCGCAAGCGGGTTCAGGAGGCCGGTCGTCGTCTCGTGATGGACGACGGCGAGCGCGTCGAGCGCCTGCTCCTGGGCGAGCGCGTCGGCGACCACGGCCGCGTCGATCGGCTCCGTCCACGGCCCCTCGACCGCGACCGTCTCGATCCCGGCGCGGCGGGCGGTCTCGCGCAGGCGCGCGCCGTAGACGCCGTTGACGACGACGAGGAGGCGTCTCCCCGGCCGGACGGCGGCGCGGAGCGAGGCCTCGTTCGCGGACGTGCCGGAGCCGGAGAGCAGCGCGAGCTCCCAGTCGCGGCCGACGCCGGCGAGGCGGCGCAGCTTGTCGCGCAGCCGCCGGTCGAGCGCCTGGTACTCGGGCTCGCGGTGGCAGACGTCGGCGAGGCCGGCCGCGCGCTTGACCGACTCGCTCGTGAGGGACGGGCCGGGGTTCAGCAGGACGAGCCGCCGCTGCGATCCCTCCGGCCCCCAGCGCTCGGCGACGAGCGACTCGACCTCGTCCTC
>JAFAIV010000231.1 GCA_019236545.1 Actinomycetota bacterium
GAGCAGCCCGTAGAACGCCGGCGCCTCCTTCGGCTGGAGGTCGAGGCCGCGCTCGAGGCCGACTGCCTCGCTCGTCGCGTACGCGCTCGTCAGCGGCACGACGCCGAGGCCGAGAAAGGCCGCGCCGAGGAGGCCGAGCGCGAAGACCGTCTCCGCGCCCCCGCCGGCAAGCGGCTTCAGCGCCTTCGCCGCAGCCGCCGCGTCCGGGATCGAGTGGTGGCCGTGCACCCACAAGGTCGCCGCTGCGGCGATGACGATGAACGCCGCGATCACGTTCGTGATCGTCGAGCCGATGGCGACGTCCGCGCGCGAGTGGTTCAGGTCCTCCGGCCCGAGGCGCTTGTCCGCGACGTACGACTGGATGAACGCCTGCCCCCACGGCGTGATCGTCGTGCCGACGGTGCCGACGATCGCGAGCAGGTAGGCCGACGTCAGGTTCCCGTGCGGGACGAAGAGATCGCGCGCAGCCGTCCCCCAGTCAGGTTTCGCGAGCACCGCCGAGACGACGTACGCCGCCGAGACGCCCAGCCCGACCGCGAGGAAGACGTTCTGGATGCGCAGGAAGTTGCCGCGCGCGAGGAGCAGGATCACGACGACGACCGAGACGATGTCCGACACGGCCACGGGGACGCCGAAGAGCGACAGCGCAGCGCCGATGCCGGCGAACTCCGAGACGGTCGTGCCGATGTTGGCGATCAGCATCGTCCCGATCGCCAGCGCCGCCCAGCGGATGCCGAAATTCTCGCGGATCAGGTCGAGGAGGCCGCGGCCGGTCGCGAGCCCGAGCCGGGCGCCCGCCTCCTGCGTCACGTAGAGCGCGAGCATGCTCGCGAGCACCGCCCAGAGCAGCGCGTAGCCGAACTCCGCGCCGACGACGGAGTACGTCGTGATCCCGCCCGCGTCGTTGTCCGCGAAGCCGCTGACGATCCCGGGGCCGAGCACCGCGAAGAGCGCCAGCTGCGGGAGCTGGATGCCCGCGACGAGCCCTGTGCCCGGGAAGGACAGGCGCAGGCGGCCGCGCTCGCGGCGCGCCCGGAGGGACTTCATCCAGGTGCTCATGGGACTGCCGTGCTGGCTCGGCGGTCGCGCCTAGGGCGTCGTGCGCGCGCGACTTCGACTCGGTCCGCCGATTTCCACCGGCTCACCTCCGTGCACGCTCGTCGCCATGCGGCGACTCTACCCCGCCGGCAACGCGCCCGGGTTAGCCTCCGGTTAATGGAACGCCTGTGGGCCCCGTGGCGGCTGGAGTACGTCCAGAACGCGGACAGCCAGGACGGCTGCGTCTTCTGCCGCGCCGCGGCCGCCGCCGACGAGGACGAGCTCGTCGTCCACCGCGGCGAGGCCGCGTTCGTGCTCCTGAACAAGTTCCCGTACTCGTCCGGGCACCTGATGGTGGCGCCGTACCGGCACGGCGCGCAGTTCGACACGCTCGACGACGCCGAGGCGCTCGAGACGCACCGGCTCGCCGCGGCGGCGGTCGAGGCGTTGCGCGCGGTCTACGCGCCGGAGGGGTTCAACGCGGGCTGGAACCTCGGCCGGATCGCCGGCGCGGGGATCGTCGACCACGGCCACCTCCACGTCGTCCCGCGCTGGGGCGGCGACACGAACTTCATGCCGGTCCTCGCCGACGTGCGGGTGATCCCGGAGCACCTCGTCGCCACCTGGCGGAGGCTCCGCGAGGCCTGGCCCGTTCAGACCTGATTCATACCGACGGCCACCCGAACGGCCTCCCCTGGTGCCGTTGAATCGCCTGCGATGGCAACGATCTTCCTCGGCGAGCCCGACGCCCACTCGCGTGCCGTGCTCGCGGCGCTGATCGAGGCGCTCGGCCACCAGGTCGTCTACGAGCCCGAGGACGCCGTCGCCGCCGTCATCGAGCCCGCCTACCGCGAGGCCGTGTCGATCGTCGCCGAGCGGAAGCTCCCGGTCGTCTGCGTCACCGGCCGCCGCCGGAGCATCACCGGCCACCGGCTGAACCCGGTCGCGTACCTCGAGAAGCCGGTCCTCGTCGGGCCGTTCGTGCGCGCGGTCGCCGCCGCGACCGCCGCGTAGCAGGGAACGCGGTCCCTCCCCCGAAAGGGGGATGTGCGTCGGGGGTCAGGGGTCTCCTCGGCCGACACCGGGTGCCGCAGCCCGGTCGCCGGCAGGATTCCGTCTGCCCCCGGCGCACGACTGGCGCTTGGGATGGTCCGACCTATCCTTTCGAGCGGTGCCCTGGCCCTGAGGCTCAGGTGAGCTACCGCCCGTGGGGGATGCGAGTGCACGTGAGCAGCGGGCCGCGTCGTCGGTGCGGGCGATCGTCCTCGGGCGGACCGCGGTGTTCCTGACCGCGAGCGCCTGGGCCGCCTTCGCCGTCATCACGACCGGTCACATCCTCGCCGCCCAGAGCAGGGGCGACGTCGTCTACCTGGGGGAGGCGTCGTCGTACCTCGCCGTGGTCACGCTGCTCACGTGCTCCGCGCTCGCGTACCTGATCGCGCGGCTCGGCTTCCTCTATCGCGTCCGCGCGCACCAGCGGGCGCCCCGCGCCGTGGTCGACGAGCTGCACGCGGAGACGCCGCCGGCGCTGACGGTGCTCGTCCCGTCGTACCGGGAGGAGCCGCGCGTGATCCGGAAGACACTGCTCTCCGCGGCGCTGCAGGAGTGCGCGGGCCAGCGCGTGGTGCTCCTGATCGACGACCCGCCGAGCACGGGGAACGACCGGCAGCGCGAGCTCCTCGAGGCGGCGCGCGCGCTCCCAGGCGAGATCCAGGACCTCCTCGCAGCGCCCGCCGAGCGGTTCACGCGGGCGCTCGACGACGCGGACTGGCCGGAGTGGCGGCCCACGCTCGCGGACATGGAGCACCTCGCCAACCTCTACGACGACGCCGCCGCCTGGCTGCGCGACCTCGCGGCGCGCGAGGAGATCGTCGACAACGCCGACCGCTTCTTCGCCGACGCGGTCGTCCTGCGGCTCGCGCAGGACATGCTCCTCGTCGCCTGGGCGCTGCGGCAGGCCGTCGACGAGGAGTTCCTGCTCCCTCGCGAGCGCCTGCTCCAGCTCCACCGGCGCCTCGCCTGGACGTTCCAGTGCGAGCTGACGAGCTTCGAGCGGAAGCAGTACGCGAGCCTCTCCCACGAGCCGAGCAAGGCGATGAACCTCAACAGCTACATCTCGCTGCTGGGCGGGAGCTTCCGCGTCGAGGACACGCCCGAC
>JAFAIV010000243.1 GCA_019236545.1 Actinomycetota bacterium
CCGTCTCGACGAGCGCGCCGAGCGTGGCGGCGCTGTCGACGACCGGGTCGGTGTTCGGCATGGCGAGGATCGCGCAGAAGCCGCCGGCCGCCGCCGCCGCGGTGCCGGAGGCGATCGTCTCCTCGTCCTCGCGCCCGGGCGTGCGCAAGTGCACGTGCGGGTCGACGAACGCGGGCGCGAGCACGAGGCCCGTCCCGTCGACGACGCGGTGGTCGTTCGTGTCGACCCGCTCGCCGACGGCTGCGACGACCCCGCCGTCGATGCGGACGTCGAGGACGGCGTCGATCCCCTCGGTCGGGTCGACGACCCGCGCCCCGCGGACGACGATGTCCGCGCCCGGCCTGTCCTTGACCCACAGCATCACGCCACCTCCGCGGCCGCGAGGGCACGGACGCCGACCGGGCCGCCCGTGAGGACGTCGTAGAGCACCGCCATCCGAACGACGAGCCCGCTGCGCACCTCGTCGGTGACGAGCGAGTCGACCGAGTCGGCGACGCGCGGGTCGATCTCGACGCCGCGGTTCATCGGCCCGGGGTGCATGACCTTCTGCCCCGGCCGCAGCCGCTCCGGCGTGATGCCCCAGCGCGCGCTGTACTCGCGCAGGCTCGGGACGAAGTTCGCGCCTGCCTGCATGCGCTCGTTCTGCATCCTCAGGACGTAGACGACGTCGGCGTCGCGGATCACGCCGATGTCGGTCGTCGTCTCGGCGGGCAGCTCGCGCGGCAGGAGCGCGGGCGGCCCGACGAGCGTCGTCCGGATCCCGACCAGCTCGAATGCCTGGATCAGCGACCGCGCGACCCGCGAGTGGAGGACGTCTCCGACGATCGCGACGTGCAGCCCCTCGAGCCGGCCGAGCTCCTGGCGGAGGGTGTAGAGGTCGAGCAGCGCCTGCGTCGGGTGCTGGTGCTTCCCGTCGCCGGCGTTGACGACGTGTGCCTCGGTGACGCGGGCGACGAGCTGCGGTGCCCCGATCTGCGGGTGCCGGATCACGATCACGTCGGGGTCGTACGCGCCGAGCGTGAGCGCCGTGTCCTTCAGCGACTCGCCCTTGTCCACCGACGAGCCCGTCGACTTCACGTTCAGCGTGTCCGCCGAGAGCCGCTTCGCGGCCAGCTCGAAGGACGAGGACGTGCGCGTCGAGCTCTCGTAGAAGAGGTTGACGACGAGGTGGCCCTTGAGCGTCGGCAGCTTCTTCACGTGCCGTTCGAGCGACTGCGCGAACGTCAACGCGGTGCCGAGGAGGCGGTCGACGTCGTCGCGGGTGAGGTCGGCGATCGAGAGCAGGTGCCGCTTCGGCGGCGGCTCCGGCGGGCGGAGCTCGTCCTTGACGAGGCGGATCGACGTCATCTGGAGTCCTCCTCCGGGGTGGCGACGAGCAGGACGGAGTCGACCTCGTCCACCTCGACGAGCTGCACCTGGATGCGCTCGGTGCGCGAGGTGGGCAGGTTCTTGCCGACGTAGTCGGGGCGGATCGGCAGCTCGCGGTGGCCGCGGTCGACGAGGACGGCGAGCTGGACGCGCGCGGGCCGGCCGTAGTCGAAGAGCGCCTCGATCGCGGCCCGGATCGTCCGGCCGGTGTAGAGGACGTCGTCGACGAGGATCACGGTGCGGCCCTCGAGCGGGAAGTCGAGCTGGCTGGCCCTGACGATCGGCGCCGGCCCGACCGGGGCGAGGCCGCCGCGGACGGTGACGTCGTCGCGGTAGAAGGTGATGTCGATGGCACCGAGGTCCGGCGCGTCCCCCGCGCGCTCCTCGATCAGCCGCGCGAGCCGCTGCGCGATCGGGACGCCGCGGGTCTGGATGCCGACGAGCGCGACGTCGTCGAGGTCGGGGTTCGCCTCGATGATCTCGTGGGCGATCCTCGAAAGGGTTCTGCCGAGCGCTTCCGCGTCGAGCAGGGGCTTCCCCGAAACGGGGACGTGCGTACTCATTCGACTCCTTTCCGGCCTCGCTGGACCGGGTTAAAGGGGCTCGTGCCGCGTGTGACTGTAGCTGCCCGCCCGGACG
>JAFAIV010000330.1 GCA_019236545.1 Actinomycetota bacterium
GGCGAGGCCGAGGCCGCCGCCGTTGCGGCGGAGCTCGTGCACCATCGTGCCGAGGATGCGGCCGCCGCTCGCGCCGATCGGGTGGCCGAGGGCGACGGCGCCGCCGTTCACGTTGGCGGTCTCCGGGTCGGCGCCGAGCATCTTCACCGAGTTCAGCGCGACCGACGAGAACGCCTCGTTCACCTCGACGCGCTTCACCTCGCCGATTCCCTTCCCGGCCTTCTCGAGCGCCTGCAGGCCCGCGTTCGCCGGCGTGCGCGCGAGGTACGCGAACTCGTCGGCGACGTAGCCCTGGGAGACGATCGTCGCCAGCGACTCGAGGCCGCGCCGCTGCGCGAACTCCTCCGAGCACACGACGACGCAGGACGCGCCGTCGTTGACGCCCGGCGCGTTCCCGGCGGTGATCGTCCCCTCGGGATCCATGACCGGCTTCAGGGAGGCGAGCTTCTCGAGCGTCGTGTCGGCGCGCACCGACTCGTCGGCGGCGACGTCGCCGACGGGGACGAGCTCGTCGTCGAAGCGGCCGGCCTGCTGCGCCGCGGCGGCGCGCTCGTGCGAGCGGAGCGCCCAGCCGTCCTGCTCCTCGCGCGAGATGCCGAGCTCGCGGGCGACGCGCGCGGCCTGGACCACCATGTGCGACTCGTCGAAGGTCGAGCGGAGGCCGTCCCAGATCATCAGGTCGACGAGCGTCGCGTCGCCCATCCGGTAGCCGAAGCGCGCCTTCGGCAGCGCGTACGGCGCGTTCGACATCGACTCCATGCCGCCCGTGACGACCACCTCGACGTCGCCTGCGCGGATCATCGAGTCGGCGATCTCGACCGCGCGGATCGAGGAGGCGCAGACCTTGTTGATCGTGTCCGACGGGATCTCGATCGGGATCCCGGCCCCGATGGCCGCCTGGCGCGCCGGCGCCTGCCCGGCTCCGGCCTGCAGCACCTGGCCCATGATCACGTACTCGACCTCGCGGCCCTCGAGCCCGATCCGCTCGAGCCCGGCGCGGATTGCGATCGAGCCGAGCTCGGTGGCGGGATAGTCCTTCAGGCCGCCGCCGAGCCGCCCGAAGGGCGTGCGCACGGCGCTGACGATGACGCTCCTGGCCACGATTCCCAGGCTACCGCGCGAGCTGCAGGCCGGGCTCGAGGCGCCGCGCGAACGCGACGAGCAGGCGCACGGCCGCCTCGATGTCGTCGAGCGAGCACATCTCGACCGGCGTGTGCATGTAGCGGAGCGGGACGGAGACGAGCCCGGTGGCGACGCCCGCGCGGCTGACATAGACGGCGTCGGCGTCCGTCCAGGTGTGTCCGCGCGAGGCCTCGACCGTGAACGCCATGCCCTCGGCCTCGGCGGTCGCGTGGAGCAGCTCGAAGACGGCCGGCTGGAGCGAGGGGCCGCGGCCGATGGCGGGGCCGCCGCCGAGCTTGTGCTCGCCGTCCTCCTCCGGGTCGCCGCCGCGCACGTCGGTCGCGTGCGTGACGTCGACCGCCACCGCGATATCCGGCTCGAGCGCGAAAGCCGCGGCGCGCGAGCCCGCAAAGTCGCCGACCTCCTCCTGCACCGCCGCGACGCCGATCACGTCGCCGGGCGCGCCGCCCTCCGCCGCCACCCGCCGCGCCACCTCGAGCGCGACGTAGCAGCCGATGCGATTGTCGAGCGAGCGGGAGACGACGCGGTTGTTCGGGAGCTCCTGCGGCGCGCCGGCGATCACCGCGGCGTCGCCGGTGCGTACGAGCGAGCGCGCCTCGTCCTTGTCCTTCGCGCCGATGTCGAGGACGAGGTCGTCGTGGTCGACGGACTTCCGGTCGTCGCCGCGCTTGCGCTTCTGCTGCCGCGGGACGATGACGCCGGGGACGCGGCCGCCGCGGGCGAGCACCTCGACGCGCTGGCCGACGAGCGTGTCCGGCGCGAAGCCGCCCATCGGGCGGATCGAGACGAGGCCGTCGTCGCCGGCGTGCGTGACGACGACCGAGATCTCGTCGATGTGCCCGACGATCGCGAGCGAGGGGCCGCCGCCCGTACCCGGGACGCGCACCCAGGACGAGCCGAGGACGTCGCTCCCGA
>JAFAIV010000344.1 GCA_019236545.1 Actinomycetota bacterium
GGCCGAATAGCTCCGTCAGGCGGCGCCGTTAGGGTGCCGCCCGTGATCCGTCTCTTCCCCGAGCGCGGCGGCTGGCTGGAGGTCGTCTGCGGCCCGATGTTCAGCGGCAAGAGCGAGGAGCTCATCCGCCGCCTGCGCCGCGCGGAGATCGCCGGGCAGCGCGCGCTGATCGTCAAGCCGCGCATCGACGACCGCTACGACATCGGCCACGTGGTCTCGCACGCGGGGGCGAAGATGCGCGCGGTCGCGGTCGCGCGGCCGGACGAGATCCGCGGGCTCGTCGACGGCTACGACGTCGTCGGCGTCGACGAGGTGCAGTTCTTCCCGCCGGAGATCGTCGGCGTGATCGAGTCGCTCGTCGATCGCGGGATGCGCGTCGTCGTCTCCGGCCTCGACCAGGACTTCCGCGGCCTCCCGTTCGGCTCGATGCCGGAGCTCCTCTGCCGCGCCGAGCTCGTCGACAAGCTGCAGGCCGTCTGCCACCGCTGCGGCGGCCCGGCGACGATGACGCAGCGCCTCGTCGACGGCAAGGCCGCTCCCGCCGACGGCGCGACGATCGTCGTCGGCGCGCTCGAGCAGTACGAGGCCCGCTGCCGCTCGTGCCACGAGCTCGCGCAGCCGGCGCAGCTCGCGGGCTAGCCCCTAGACGGGGTCGACGATCTCCAGCACGGTTCCCGGCGGCGCGTCGAGGGCCTCGATCGTCCTGCGCGCCGCCGCGTCCACGTGGATCCCCGGCAGGTCCGTCGGGGGCGTGTCGCCGCCGTACGTGCCCGGCCCCCAGAAGATGCCGTAGCGGAGGACGACGCCGCCCGCCTCGAGGACGAGCCCCTCGTGCTCGGGCGCGCCAGGCGGGAAGGCGATGCTCTGCGCCACGAGCTTCACACCGGGCGCGGCGGCGAGGAGGTTCCGCGTCCCCTGGAGGCGGACGTGCTGGCTCCGCTCCAGCGACGCCTCGAGCTCGGCGGCGTCGTCGGGGAGGTCGGTCAGCTCGTGCAGGACGAGCTCGGGGTCGAAGGCGCGGACGAGCGGCGTGAGCCGCTCCAGGTCGAGGACGTCGCAGACGACGGGCTCCGCGCCGAGGCGCTCGACGACCTGCGGCTGTGAGCGGGTCAGGCCGGCGACGCGGTGGCCGGCGTCGAGCAGGAACGGGACGAGGCGGACGCCGATGACGCCGGTCGCGCCGGCGAGGAAGACGCGCATCAGCCGGGGAGGCGGATCGTCAGCGTCCCGTCCACGACCGCCGTCGAGCCGCCGAGCGCGTCGATCAGCCGCGCCGCCACCGCGGCGCCGAGGTCGCGGAGGTCCTCGCCGAGGACGACCCGCTCCGATGCCGGCGTCACGGGCGAGACGTCGATCTCCAGCCCACGCACGACGACGTCGACCTCGTCGAGCCCGCCGTGGCGCAGCGCCGACTGGACGAGCGCCGAGACCCCGCGACCCACCGCGTCGACGTCGGTCTCGAGCGCCGCCCCATCGCCCGACACGTGGACGCGCTCCTCGCCGAGCCGCTCCGCGGCGCCGCGCGCCAGCGCAAGCGAATCCGTCTCGCGCGCGACCGGGTCGTACCGGCCCGACTCGATCCGCGCGGCGAGCGAGAGCTCGTCCAGCAGCTCCGCGATCTGGGTCGACGCCGCCTCGATCATCTCGACGTACCGGTCGGCCGGCGCCTCCAGCTGAACCGTCCGCGTCAGCGTCCGCGCGAAGCCGTGCACCGTGGCGAGCGGCGTCCGCACGTCGTGGCACGCGAGCGACACGAGCCGGGCGAAAGACGTGTCGTTTTCCACGAAGGGACTACCCTAACCGGCGATGGCGCAGATCCAGAACGACCTGCAGGCCTCGACCCCGGAGATCGCGATCGGCCTCTCGCGCGCGGGCGTGACCGGCGTGCAGAAGGCCGTCCGGATCGGCCGGGGCGAGAAGCTCATCGCCGCGACGATCGACTGCACCGTCGACCTCGACCCGGCGCAGAAGGGCGTCCACATGTCGCGCTTCCCGGAGCTGTTCGAGGAGGCGATCGAGGGCGTCGTCGACGACGACGCGTTCCTCGTCGAAGACCTCGCCGCGCACGTCGCGCGCCACATCGTCGACCGGCAGGACGCGCTCGTCGCCGAGGTGCGGATCGTCGCGCGCTACCCGTACGAGCGGCGGACGCCGGTGACGAACCTCTCGACGCAGGAGATGGTGTCGCTGATCGGGATCGCGACCGCCTCGCGGGAGCGGACGCGCCGCGTCGTCGGCGTCGAGGCCGTCGGCATCAACGCGTGCCCGTGCGCTCAGGGGCTCGTCCGCGGCCGCGCGAGCGAGCGCCTGCTCGAGGCCGGCTTCGACGAGGAAGACGTCGAGCGGATCCTCGAGCTCGTCCCGATCGCGACGCACAACCAGCGCGGCAAGGGGACGCTCCTCCTCGGCAGCGAGCAGCACGTGAACGCCGAGCATCTCGTCGAGATCGTCGAGCGCTCGATGTCGAGCCCGATCTACGAGCTGCTGAAGCGGCCGGACGAGCTGTTCGTCGTCGAGCACGCGCACCTGCAGCCGCGCTTCGTCGAGGACTCCGTCCGCGTCGCGCTCGCGACCGTCCTCGACGAGCTCCCTCAGCTCGACGACGCCGACTTCGTCCAGTCGACGCAGGTCAACTTCGAGACGATCCACGCGCACGAGGTCGTCGCCGAGCGGCACGGCACCGTCGGCGAGATCCGCGCCGGCGGCCACGGGCCGCAGGCGCACACCGAGCTCAGGGACTGGCTGCGGGCTTAGGCTCTCGCCGCCGCTTCAGCTCGAAGCGGTGCTCCTCGCCCCGCCAGAGCCGCTTGATGTTCGCGCGGTGCAGGGCGACCACCCCGGCCCCGGCAGCGCCGCCGAACGCGATCACCGGCCACGGGTAGCCGAAGATCCACGCCCAGACCCCGAGCGAGAGCGCCGCGGCGATCGACGCGACCGAGGCGTAGCGCGTCACGAGGAAGACGAGGATCCAGAGCGCCGCGCCCGCTGCACCCACGAGCGGCGCCACGCCGAGGAACGCCCCGCCGGCGGTCGCGACCATCTTCCCGCCGCGCTTGAAGCCGAGGAACAGCGGCCGGTAGTGCCCAAGCATCGCCGCCGCGCCCGCGAGCACCCCCGCCCCGTGCCCGACGACCTGCGTCGCGACGAACGCCGGCACGAACCCCTTCGCGGTGTCGAGGAAGACCGCCGGCAGCCCGAGCTTCCAGCCGTACGTACGCCAGACGTTGGTCGCGCCGATGTTGCCGCTCCCCTTCGTCCGGATGTCCTCGCCGCGGAACAGCTTGACGAGCCAGAGCCCCCACGGCATCGAGCCGGCGACGTAGCCGGCCGCGACGAGGATGGCGGTCGTCATGCCGGAAGGCTACGTGGGGATGCCGTACTGCTCGACCCAGCCGTTCACGACGTCCCAGTCGAGGTTCGCGAAGAACGCGTCGATGTAGGAGGCGCGGTCGGTCTGGTAGTCGATGAAGTACGCGTGCTCGTAGACGTCGAGCGCAACGAGCGGCGTCGCGTTCCAGACGGGGAACGTGTTCTGGGCGTCGCCGATGTAGTTGAAGAGCCGGCCCTCGTCCCAGTCGAACGCCGTCCAGGCCCAGCCGCGGCCCGCGATGCCGGTCGCCTTCAGGTCGGAGCGCCACGCCTCGACCGAGCCGAAGTCGCGCTTCACGAGCTTCCCGAAGGCGCCGTCCGGCTCGCCCCCGCCGCCGCCGAGGTGCCCGAAGTAGAGCTCGTGGTTCTTGATCCCGCCGATCGCGAACGTCAGGTCGACCTTCAGCGCGCGCAGGTCGGAGTAGACCTGGTTCGCGCCGCCGAGATCGACGTCGGCGAGCTTGCCGAGGATCTCGTTCCGCTTGTTCACGTAGCCCTGGTAGAGCTTGTAGTGCGCCTCCACCGACGCGCGCGAGATGCCGTCGAGCTCGTACACCTCGGGGCGCAGCGGCCGCGGGGCGATCTCCTCGAACTTGAACGCGAGCGTCGACATCGTGGGTGGATCCTCCTGTTTTCGACCTTGGCGGGCGTGGCGAGCATATCCTCCGCAGCGAAACCGGGTTGCCGCGAAAAGGAGCCGACGAGATGGCCTTCGAACTGCCGGATCTGCCGTACGACTACAGCGCGCTCGAGCCGCACATCGACGCGGAGACGATGCGCATCCACCACGACCTCCACCACAACGCGTACGTCACGAACGCGAACGCCGCGCTCGAGGGGACGGAGTGGGCGAACGCGAGCGTCGAGTCGGTGCTCTCGAGCATCGAGGCGATCCCGGAGGAGAAGCGGGCGGCCGTGCGGAACAACGCCGGCGGCCACGCGAACCACTCGCTCTTCTGGCAGATCATGGGCCCGGACGGCGGCGGCGAGCCGGGCGGCGAGCTCGGCGCGGCGATCTCGGACGGCTGGGGCTCGTTCGACGCGTTCAAGGCCTCGATCAACGACGGCGGCGTCAAGCGCTTCGGCAGCGGCTGGACGTGGCTCGTCTGGGACGGCACCGGGCTCGAGGCGTACTCGACCGCGAACCAGGACTCGCCGATCATGCAGAGCCACGTGCCGCTGCTCGGCATCGACGTCTGGGAGCACGCCTACTACCTCAAGTACCAGAACAAGCGCCCCGCCTACCTCGAGGCGTGGTGGAACGTCGTCAACTGGGCCGAGGTGGAGCGGCGGTTCGCCGAGGCGCGCGGGCGCTGAGGCAAACCGACTCCGGACGCGATGCGTAGAGACCGGAGGGACATGGAGTTGGCCCTCGACACGACGCATCTGCGTCCCGTTCCCGCGGACGCGAGCTCCCCGCCGCCCGACGCGAGCGACGGGGAGCTGCTCGCCCTCGTCGCCGAGCGCGACCGGGCGGCGTTCGAGCTCCTCTACCACCGCTACGTCCGCTCGATCTTCGGGCTGGCGCTGCGGCGGCTCCGCGACCGCAGCCGCGCCGAGGAGGCGACGCAGGAGGCGTTCGCCGCCATCTGGCGCTCGGCGTCGTCGTACAAGCCCGACCGCGGCGCGCCCGGCGCGTGGATGTACGCGGTCGCGCGAAACGCGGTCGTCGACCGGTTCCGGGCCGGCGGGATCGAGGCGGTCGAGGAGGTTCCCGACTTCGCCTCGTCCGAGCCGGGTCCGCCGGAGCGAGCGGAGACGTCGTTCGTCTCGTGGCGCGTGCACCGCGCGCTCGAGGAGCTGCCGAAGCGGGAGCGCGAGGTGATCGAGCTGGCGTACTGGAGCGGACTGTCCCAGACCGAGGTCGCGGACTACCTGGGGATCCCGCTCGGCACGGTCAAGACGCGGACGCGGAGCGCGCTCGCGCGACTGTCGGATCTGCTGGAGGGGGAGCTGTCGTGACGCACGGACCGGACTTCGACGAGCTGATCGGCGGCGACGTCGGCGGCCCCGAGCGCGAGCGGCTGCGCCGCGCGCACGAGCTGCTCCTCGTCGCGGGGCCGCCGCCGGAGCTCTCGCCCGAGCTGGAGGCCGGCCCGACGCTCGCGTTGACGCTCGGGCGCGACCGCGGCGCCGCGCGGTTCCGCCGGCGCGCCGCGCTCCTGCTCGCGGCGGCCCTCGCGGTGGCGATCGTCTTCATCGGCGGGTACGCCGCCGGCAACCGGAACACGGGGACGAACGCCGCCGGTCCGGCGTGGAAGACGCTCTCGCTGCACGGCGCCTCCGGCGCGGTGGCCACACTGCGGATCGAGCGGGCCGAGCAGGGCAACTGGCCGATGACCCTCGCCGTTCAGGGCCTCCCGCAGCTGCCGCAGCACGGCTACTACGAGGTCTACCTCGCCCGCAACGGCAGGGCCTGGGCGCCGTGCGGGACGTTCGTGGTCGGGCGCCGGTCGACCGGGCTGACGGTGCGGCTGAACGCGCCGTACGAGCTCGAGCGCGGCGACACCTGGATCGTCACGAAGCAGCTTCCGGGCGAGAACGGCGTCGGCCCGACCGTGCTCCAGTAGTCGTCTACGCTGCCGTCCGGCAGGGGGCGTAGCCTCCTCACCCCGTGGCCGCAGTGACCGACACCCCGGCGATCCCGAGCGACTACCGCCCCGTCCTCGACCACGGCTTCGTCCGGCTGGACGCGGCGATGGCCGACGACCTCTCCGTCGTCAACGCGGCGCGCGTCTCGTTCGCGCGGCGCAAGGAGGAGCTGGAGGACTCGGACGCCGGGCTGATTCGGTTCCTGATGCGCGAGCGGCACGGGACACCGTTCGAGCACAACTCGTTCCGCTTCCACGTCCGCTGCCCGATCTTCGTCGCCCGCGAGTGGTTCCGGCACCGGATCGGCTCGTTCAACGAGTTCTCGATGCGCTACGCGAAGGCGACGGACGACTTCTACGTCCCCGCGGCCGAGGACGTGCGGACGCAGGTCGGCAAGCCGGGCGCGTACACGTTCGAGACCGTCGAGCCCGAGCTGGCCGAGTCGACACGGGAGACGCTCGAGTCGGTCTACCGCTCCGCGTACGAGGCGTACGAGCAGCTGGTGGAGGCGGGGATCGCGCGCGAGATCGCGCGCTGCGTCCTCCCGGTCGGCGCGTACACCGAGTTCTTCTGGACGGTCAACGCGCGGGCGCTGATGAACTTCGTCTCGCTGCGCGCGGCGGAGACGGCGCAGCGCGAGATCCGCCGCTACGCCGACGCGGTCGAGTCGTTCCTGGCCGAGAAGATGCCGGTCACGCACGCCGCGTTCGTGGCGAACGACCGCACCGCGCCGTAACGGTCAGGGTCGGCACCAGCGGCTGGT
Source organism: Actinomycetota bacterium (assembly GCA_019236545.1). Taxonomy (GTDB): domain Bacteria; phylum Actinomycetota; class Thermoleophilia; order Gaiellales; family Gaiellaceae; genus Palsa-739. The sequence continues at coordinate 6,725 of JAFAIV010000344.1, forward strand.
CGTACCCGAGCTGGCGGCCCGGGTTCTATCCGGCGGGGCTCGATCCGGCGCGGTTCCTCTCCTTCTACGCCGAGCGGTTCTCGACGGTCGAGCTGAACACGACGGGGTACCGGCTGCCGGCGGAGGAGCAGTTCGCGCGCTGGGCGGAGCAGGCACCCGACGGGTTCGAGTTCGCGCCGAAGCTGCCGGGCGACAGGCTGCGCGGGCTCGACACGTTCGAGTCGCGAGTGCGGCAGCTCGGCGACCGGCTCGGGCCGATTCGGATCTCCCTCAAGAAGGCGCGCGACGAGGGCGCGCTCGAGCTGCTGCTCGGATCGCTCGACCCGTCGTTGAAGATCGCCGTCGACCTGGAGCACCCGTCCTGGGACGGCATCGAGCCGCGGCTCGCCGAGGCGGGCGCCGTGCGCGTGAACGACCTCGACCACCCCGCGCCCTTCCGCTACCTGCGCCGGCGCGAGGCACCCGACGAGGAGTTCGCGGCGCGCATCCGCGCGGCGCGGGAGCCGGTCTACGTCTACTTCCGCCACGACGACGAGCCGGCGGCGCCGGCGCACGCGCTGCGGCTGCTGGAGCTGCTGGCCTAGAAGCGCCCGACGGCGCCCGCGTGCCTCGCGTACGCGCC
>JAFAIV010000402.1 GCA_019236545.1 Actinomycetota bacterium
ACGGCCCGTTCTACCTCCAGGCGTACACCAAGGGCCAGGGCACGGTCCTGATGAAGAACCCGTACTACTGGAAGCCGGCCCACCTGAACGAGATCGATTTCAAGGAGCCCTTCGACTCGAACAGCGAGGTCCAGGCACTCCGCGGCGGTGAGGTCGACGGCCTGATGTCGCCGACGTTCGGCACCTATCTCCAGCCGCTGACCTCGACGCCGGGCATCACCTTCAACACGGTGCCGGGCTACTTCTACGAGCACCTCGACCTGCAGTTCGGGCCGAAGGCGCAGAACCCGCTGCTGCGGGCGCCGTGGATGCGCGAGGCGATCATGCAGGGCATCGATCGCCAGGCGATCATCAACACGGTGTACGGCGCCCTGGCGCCGGGCCTGAAGCCGCTCGACAGCGCCGTCTACTTCTCGACGCAGTCGACGTACCAGCCGGACTTCTCGAAGTGGAACTACAACCCGGCGAAGGCGCTGGCGCTGCTCAAGAAGCACTGCACGGGCGGCCCCAGCAGCGTCGACCCAAACACGTCGTCCGAGTGGACGTGCTCCGGCTACCCGGCCACGTTCCGCTTCTCCTGGACCGCGTCGAACACGACGCGCGCCAACCAGGAGGCGATCATCGAGGCGCAGCTGAAGGCGATCGGCATCAAGATCGTCGCCGTGCCTCGCGCTTCGAACGTGTTCTTCGGCCAGTACGTCTCGCAGGGTGACTACGACATCGTCGACTTCGCCTGGGTCTCGGGCGACGGCGACCCGTCGGGCTACTTCGCCATCTGGAGCTGCGGTGGCGACTCGAACTACCTGCACTACTGCTCGAAGAAGGCCGACAGCTACATGATCAAGGGCCAGAGCGAAGGCGATCCCACGAAGCGTGCTGCCGACTGGAACGCCGCCGACGCGATCATGGCGAGCCAGGTGCCGACGATTCCGCTGTACCAGCGGCCTGCCCCGCTGCCGTACAACTCGAATCTCCTCGGCGTCAAGAACAACCCTGGCCAGAACGGCGCCACGTGGAACGTCGAAGACTGGCAGTGGAAGTCGTAACGACCTAGCAGCACCGCAGTACCGGCCCGCGCCCCCGGCACCGGGGGCGCGGGCCGCTCACGACGAGAGAAGGACAGAACTCCCGACATGCTCACCTACATCGCGCGGCGGATCCTCTACAGCATCCCGGTGCTGTTCGTGTCGACCTTCCTGAGCTTCATGTTCGTCTCGCTGGCCGGCGACCCCAGGCAGAACCTGCTCGCCAACCCGAAGCTCTCGCACGCGCACTACAAGGCGCTGTTCCACACGTACCACCTCGACGTCTCGATCCCCGTGCGGTACTGGTACTGGCTCCAGGACGTCTTCGAGCACAAGCTCGGGAGCTCGCTCCTGACGTCGCAGCCGATCTGGCCGGACATCACGCGCGCGATGGGCCACACGCTCCAGGTGATCGGCATCGCCGAGATCATCGCGATCACCCTCGGCGTCGCCGTCGGGATCTTCTCGGCCGTGAAGCAGTACTCGATCTTCGACTACCTCTTCACGACCGTCAGCTTCCTGGGCTACGCCATGCCGACCTTCTGGCTCGCGCTGCTGCTCCAGATCCTCTTCACGGACATCTACCTGAGCTACAACGTCCGGATCTTCTACACCTCGGGCCTGAACAGCGGCGTCACGTCGAACACGTGGTCGCTCGACCGGTTGCAGCACATCGCGCTCCCGGTCGCGACGCTCGCCATCATCAGCTTCGCGGTCTACAGCCGCTACATGCGCGCCTCGATGCTGGACGTGATCAGCACGGACTACATCAGGACGGCGCGCGCGAAAGGCCTGCCGGAACGGCTCGTGATCATGCGCCACGTCTTCCGGAACGCGCTGATCCCGGTCGTGACGGTCGCCGCGCTCAACATCGGCGGCCTGCTCGGCGGCGCGATCATCACGGAGACGATCTTCTCGCTCGACGGGATGGGCTACTACTTCATCCAGAAGCTCGGCCAGCTCGACGTCTACGCCGTGATGGCCTACCTCGCGATCACCTCGCTCTTCATCATCATCTTCAACCTGATCGCCGACGTCGTGTACGGCTACCTCGACCCGCGGATCCGCTATGACTGAGATCGGCAAGGCCCTTCCGGAGGACCAGATCACCGGGCACGACTCCGCCGACGTCGCCCCGCCGACGGCCCGCGTTGACGCGATCGCGGTGGGGGGCCAGGACCTCGTCGCCGAGAGCGCGACCGCCGCCGGCCTCGAGCTCAAGGCGCGCAGCCAGTGGTCGTACGCGCGCTCCCGCTTCATCCGCCACCGCGCCGCGATGGCGGGCCTCGTCGGGCTGATCATCATCTTCGCGGCGGGCGCGTTCGCGAACTGGGTGGCGCCGTACGGCTACGCCCAGATCGACCTGACGCACCTGTACGCGCCGCCGACGCTCTCCGGGAACCACTTCTTCGGGACGGACGAGCTGGGCCGCGACTTCTTCAGCCGCACGATCTACGGCATCCGCACCTCGGAGGAGGTCGGGCTCGTCGTCGCGATCGCGTCGTCGATCCTCGGCGTGATCATCGGCGCCATCGCCGGCTTCTACCGCGGCTGGATCGACAACATCCTCATGCGCATCACGGACCTCGTGCTGACGCTGCCGGCGCTGGCGATCCTGCTCACCGCCGCGGCGCTCTGGGGCTCGGGCAACCAGTGGCGCATCGTCATCATCCTCGCGCTCTTCTTCTGGACGGGGATCGCGCGCATCGTCCGCGGCGTCTTCCTCTCGCTCCGCGAGAAGGAGTACGTCGAGGCCGCGAAGGCGGGCGGCGCCGGCGACTTCCGGATCATGTTCCGGCACATCCTCCCGAACACGCTCGGCCCGGTGATCGTGAACGCGACGCTCGCGGTCGCGGCGGCGATCCTCACCGAGTCGGCGCTGTCGTTCCTCGGCTTCGGCATCAAGCCGCCGACGCCGTCGCTGGGCGTGCTGATCAGCGAGGGCCAGCAGGACCCGCAGAAGTGGTGGCTGACCGTGCTGCCGGGCCTCGTGCTCGTGCTGATCGTCGTCTGCGTGAACTTCGTCGGCGACGGCCTCCGCGACGCCCTCGACCCGACCCAGAGGAGAGTTCGTGCCTGAGCCGCTGCTGTCGATCCGCGACCTCGTCGTGGAGTTCAAGACCGACGACGGCATCGTGCACGCCGTCGACGGCATCTCCTACGACGTCATGCCGGGCGAGACGCTCGGGATCGTCGGCGAGTCCGGCTCCGGCAAGAGCGTCTCGACGCTCGCCCTCCTCGGCCTGATCCCGCAGCCGCCGGGACGGATCGTCAGCGGGACGGCGATGTTCAAGGGCCGCGACCTGCTCAAGCTCAAGAAGAAGGAGCAGCGCGCCTTCCGGGGCAAGGAAGTCGCCATGGTCTTCCAGGACCCGATGACCTCGCTCAACCCGGTGCTGAAGGTCGGCTACCAGCTCGGCGAGGCGATCAAGACGCACTTCCCGGACGAGAAGGACGAGGCGATCCGGGCGCGCGTGATCGAGCTGCTCCGCCTCGTCGGCGTCCCGAACCCGGACACGCGCGCCGACCAGTACCCGCACGAGTTCTCGGGCGGCATGCGCCAGCGCGCGATGATCGCGATGGCCATTGCCAACTCGCCCTCGCTGCTGATCGCCGACGAGCCGACGACCGCGCTCGACGTGACGATCCAGGCGCAGGTGCTCGAGGTGATGAAGACCGTCCAGACCGAGACGCACGCCGCGACGATCCTGATCACGCACGACCTCGGCATCGTCGCCGAGATGTGCGACCGCGTCCTCGTCATGTACGGCGGCAAGATCGTCGAGGCGGGCGACGTCTACACGATCTTCAAGGCGCCGCGGCACCCCTACACGATCGGGCTCATGAACAGCCTCCCGAAGCTGACGGAGGACGAGGAGTGGCTCGAGCCGATCCCCGGCGCGCCGCCCTCCCTGATCAACCGGCCGCCCGGGTGCGCGTTCCACCCGCGCTGCTTCCTCTCACAGGGGCGCGACCGCTGCCGTGCCGACGTGCCGGAGCTGCGCATGGTCGGTGACGGCCACTACGCCGCCTGTCACTTCTCGGAGGAGCTCGTCGACTTCAAGTCCAAGTTCGCGGAGGCGGTGCCGGCGTGACCACGATGCAGGAGCAGATCCACCACCGCGCCTCGCACGGCGAGGAGATCCTCCGGGTCGACTCGCTCGTGAAGCACTTCCCCATCCGCGCCGGCCTCTTCAAGCGCACGGTCGGGCAGATCCACGCCGTCGACGGCGTCGACCTCGTCGTCAACGCGGGCGAGACGCTCGGCCTCGTCGGCGAGTCGGGCTGCGGCAAGACGACGCTCGCCCGCTCGATCATCAAGCTGATCGAGCCGACCTCCGGGACGATCACGTTCAACGGTCGCGACATCACCCGCTTCAACCGGCGCGAGATGCGCGAGGTGCGGGCGGAGATGCAGATCGTCTTCCAGGACCCGTACGCGTCGCTGAACCCGCGCATGACGGTGCGCGACATCATCAGCGAGCCGCTCCGGATCCGCGGGCACCATCGCGGCGACCAGGCGCGCGGCCGGATCGACGAGCTGCTGCGCACCGTCGGCCTCTCGCCGGAGCACGCGAACCGCTTCCCGCACGAGTTCTCGGGCGGCCAGCGGCAGCGCATCGGCGTCGCCCGCGCGCTCGCGCTCAACCCGCAGCTGATCATCCTCGACGAGCCCGTCTCGGCGCTCGACGTGTCGATCCGCGCGCAGGTCGTCAACCTGCTCGAGTCGCTCCAGCGCGACTTCGGGCTGACCTACATCTTCGTGGCGCACGACCTCTCGGTCGTCCGGCACGTGTCCGACCGCGTCGCGGTCATGTACCTGGGCAAGGTCGTCGAGATCGGCTCGAAGCACGACATCTACGAGCGCCCGTCGCACCCGTACACGCAGGCGCTCCTGTCGGCGGTGCCGATCGAGGAGCCGGGGCAGCGCGGGAAGCGCGAGCGGATCGTGCTCGAGGGCGACGTCCCGAGCCCGGCGAACCCGCCGTCCGGCTGCCGCTTCCGCACGCGCTGCTGGAAGGCGCAGGAGATCTGCGCGCAGGAGGAGCCGGCCCTCGTCGACCGCGGCACCGGCCATCCGACGGCGTGCCACTTCGCCGAGATCGTGAAGCCGCTCGACCTCGTCGGGTCGCAGGCCTCCGCCTAGGGCTCGTCGCGCAGCGAGATGTAGAGCGCGTCGCCGACGCGCTCGAAGCCGACGCCCGCGTAGATCCGCGCCTCCGGCTCGCCCGCTGCGGTGAGCCAGACGAGGCTCGCGCCGCGGGCGCGCATCCGCTCGGCCAGCCAGGCCGTCATCGCGGCCGCGATGCCGCGGCGGCGGTAGGCGGGGCGGACGCCGATCGCGGCGAGCTCCGTCGCGCCCTCCGCCGGCGGCGTGCACTGCCCGCCTCCGGCCGGCTCGCCGGTCCCGGTGTCGCGGGCGAGGACGACGAGGCCGCCGGCCGCGACGCCGCGGAGCATGCCCTCCACCCAGGCGTTCGAGGGCGGGCCGGGCTCGGCGTACGCCTCGTGCTGCGCCGTCGCGGTCGCCCGAACGTCCGGCTCGGTCACGGCCTCGACGAGCTCGATTCCCGGCGGCGGCTCGGGTGCCCGCGCCTCGCCGAGCGCCATCAGCGGTGCACGGAGCTCGACCGTGAACCCTGCCTCGAGCAGCGCCGGCTCGACGGCCGGAGCCAGCGCCGGAACGTACTCGAGCCGCGGCACGAGCCCCCGCTCCCGGTAGGCGGCGACGAGGGCCGCGACGTCCTCGGCCGACGGCTCGGCGCCGTCGTCCGGCACGGCGTAGGAGAGGTACGGGTTCGCCGTGCCGGACGAGAACGTCGCGGTGAACGGGCCGATCCGCTCGGCCTCGCGGAACTGCG
>JAFAIV010000149.1 GCA_019236545.1 Actinomycetota bacterium
GCTGCGCGAGGGCGGCGCCGACGCGGCGCTCCTGATCCTCCGCGACCTCGACGACGACACGACGACGCGGCTGATGGCGGAGGCGGAGCGGCTCGGGCTCGACACGCTCGTCGAGGCGCACGACGCCGAGGAGCTCGAGCGCGCGACGCGGCTCGGAGCGCCGGTGATCGGGGTCAACGCGCGCGACCTCGGGACGTTCAGGATCGACCGCCGCGCGCAGCTCGAGCTCGTCGCCAAGGCGCCGCGCGACCGCGTGATCGTCGCCGAGAGCGCGATCCACACCCGAGCCCAGGGCGCCGCCGCCGAGCTCGCCGGCGCGGACGCGATCCTCGTCGGCACCTCGCTCATGCAGGCGCCCGACCCCGGCGCGAAGCTGCGCGACCTCGTCTCCCGCCCGCTCGTGAAGGTGTGCGGCCTGACGCGCCAGGAGGACGTCGACGCCGCGGTCGAGGCGGGCGCCGACCTGCTCGGCTTCATCTTCGCGCCCGGCTCGCCGCGCCGCGCCGAGGCCGTCCTCGACGTGCCCGAGACGGCCCTTTCCGTCGCCGTCTTCGTCAAGGAAAAGGAGTGCAGAGGCGCCGACCTCATCCAGCTCTACCCCGACGACGCCGGCACCGTCCGCGGCCGGGAGGCGCTGCTCCTCCGCGACGGCGAGCCGGTCGCGCGCGTCCTCGACCTCCCCTGGCAGGGCGACGACCCGGAGCACTGGCGCGCCGCGGCGCAGGCCGACGGCCGCGTCGTCCTCGCGGGCGGGCTCGGCCCGGACAACGTCCGCGAGGCGATCGAGGCGGTTCGCCCGTGGGCGGTCGACGCGGCCTCGTCGCTCGAGCGGGAGCCCGGGATCAAGGACCACGACAAGGTGCGCGCGTATGTGAAGGAGGCACGCGGATGACGGAGGTGTTCGGAACGTACGGCGGCCGGTTCGTCCCGGAGACGCTGATCCCGGCGCTCGACGAGCTCGAGCAGGGCTGGCGCGACGCGCTCGCCGACGACGACTTCCACCGCGAGCTCCACCACCTGGCGACGACGTACGCCGGCCGGCCGACGCCGCTGACCCTCGCCGAGCGGTTCGCGCCCGGCAAACGGATCTACCTCAAGCGCGAGGACCTCCTCCACACCGGCGCGCACAAGCTCAACAACGCGCTCGGCCAGGCCGTGCTCGCGCGCCGGCTCGGCAAGCACCGCATCGTCGCCGAGACCGGCGCGGGCCAGCACGGCGTCGCCACCGCGACGGTCTGCGCCCGCTTCGGCCTCGAGTGCGTCGTCTACATGGGCGAGGAGGACATGCGCCGCCAGAAGCCCAACGTCGAGCGCATGAAGCTCCTCGGCGCGGAGGTCCGCGGGGTCGACTTCGGCACGAAGACGCTGAAGGAGGCGACGAGCGAGGCGATCCGCGACTGGATCACGAACGTCGAGACGACGCACTACCTGATCGGCTCGTGCGTCGGCCCGTCCCCGTACCCGGAGCTCGTCGCGGAGCTGCAGTCCGTGATCGGCCGCGAGGCGCGCGAGCAGGTGCTCGCCGTCGAGGGCCGCCTCCCTGAGGCGGTCGTCGCGTGCGTCGGCGGCGGCTCGAACGCGATCGGCACCTTCCGCGGCTTCGTGGCCGACGAGAGCGTGCGGCTCGTCGGGGTCGAGGCGGCGGGCGCGGCGAGCCTGGGCACCGGGCGAACCGGCGTCCTCCACGGCGCGCGCTCCTCGATCCTCGCCGACGAGGACGGCCAGATCGCCGACGCGCACTCGATCTCCGCCGGGCTCGACTACCCCGGCGTCGGCCCCGAGCACGCGTGGCTCCGTGACACCGGCCGCGCCGAGTACCGCGCCGCGACGGACGAGGACGCGCTCGCCGCGTTCCAGGACCTCGCCCGTACAGAAGGGCTCATCCCCGCTCTCGAGTCCGCGCACGCGCTCGCGCGGGCGCGCGACCTCGACGCGGAGCTGATCGTCGTCTGCCTCAGCGGCCGCGGCGACAAGGACCTGGCCGAGGCGCTCGCCGCGCTGGGGCTGTCGTGACCAAGACGCTCGTCATCTACCTGATGGCGGAGCCGGAGACGCCGGAGCTCGCGCGCGCCGCGGTCGACGGCGGCGCGGACGTCGTCGAGCTCGGCTTCCCGTTCTCCGACCCGCTCGCGGACGGGCCGGTGATCCGCCGCGCGGCCGAGCGCGCGCTCTCGCGCGGGATGCGCACGCGCGCGTGCCTGGAGGTGCTCGGGCGCACGCGCGAGGCGGTGCCGGAGACGCCGCTCGTGCCGATGACCTACTCCTCGATCCTCGAGGCGTACGGCTGGGACAGGTTCGCGGTGGACGCGCACATGAACGGCGCGACCTCGCTGATCATCGCCGACCTCCCCGCGGGCGAGGGGCCGGAGCTGCGCCGCGTCCAGCTCGTCGCGCCGACCTCGACCGACGAGCGGATCCGCCTCGCGGGCGAGCAGACCGACGGCTGGCTCTACCTCGTCACGGTCGCCGGGATCACCGGCGCGCGCGGCGACGTCTCCCCCGCCCTGCCCGGCCTCGTCGAGCGCGCGCGACGGCTCACCGACACGCGCCTGTACGCAGGCTTCGGCATCTCGACGCCCGACCACGCGCGCGCCGTCGGCGCGATGGCGGACGGGATCGTCGTCGGCTCGGCGGCGCTGCAGGCCGCGGAGAACGGCCCGGACGCGCTGCGGGAGTTCGTCGGCTCGCTGCGCTCGGCGCTCGACGCGGCCTAGAACGTGCCGTGCCGGCCCTCGCCGGCCGCGAACCGCTGCGCGCCCGCGCGCGCCTGGTCGAGCACGAGCGCGCCGCGCTCGAACTCCTCGGCGAGCGTCGACGCCGTCAGCGCCGAGAGCCGGTCGGCCCGCATCGTCTCCTGCGGGAACGAGGCGATCTCGCGTGCGAGCTCCTCCGCCGCGGCGCGCGCGGCCCCGTGTGGGACGACGCGATTGGCGAGCCCGATCCGCAGCGCCTCGTCGGCTGCGACGGGGCGTCCCGAGAGGATGAGGTCGAGCGCGTGCGAGAGGCCGATCAGGCGCGGCAGCCGAATCGTGCCGCCGTCGATCAGCGGCACGCCGAAGCGGCGGCAGAAGACACCGAGCACCGCGTCCTCCTCGACGACGCGCAGGTCGCACCAGCACGCGAGCTCGAGCCCGCCCGCGACGGCGTGCCCGGCGACGGCGGCGATCACCGGCTTCGAGAGGACGAGCCGCGACGGCCCCATCGGGCCGTCCCCGTCCGGCTCGACGCGGTTGTCCATCTGCTTCAGGTCGGCGCCGGCGCAGAACGTGCCGCCCGCGCCCCAGAGGACGGCGACGAGCGCGTCGTCGTCGGCCTCGAACGCGCGGAAGGCGTCGGCGAGCGCCTCGGCGTGCTCGCGGTCGACGGCGTTGCGCGCCTCGGGCCGGTCGAGGATCACGGTCGTCACCGGGCCGCTGCGCTCGGATCGGACGCTCACGGCCGGCGCGCCCCGCGCCGGATCAGCTCGGCCGTCGTCGGCACGGCGCCGATCCTACGCGCCTTAGAAAACCCATACAGGCCTCTCATCTCGCTCCTAGGAGGCGCGGGAACCATGGCTGCCATGAATCCACGCATCGCCCACCGCGCGCTCCCGCTCGTGGCCGCCGCCGTGATCGGCGCCGGCACGGGCGCGGGCGTGTACGCACTCACATCGGGGGGCTCGTCCTCGCCGTCCACGACGCCGACCGCGATCGTGCCCGCGCAGTCGGCCGCGCGGACGACGACGACCACGGCCCTGACCCAGCTCTACAAGGACGACGCTCCCGGCGTCGTCGACATCACGGTCGACTCGACCTCCTCCGGCTCGGGCGGCGGCGGCTTCCCGTTCGGCGGGCCCGGCGGGGGCGGCGGCCAGCAGCAACAGGCCGAGGGCACCGGCTTCGTGATCGACACGAAGGGCGACATCCTCACCGCCGAGCACGTGGTCGACGGGGCGAACAAGATCACCGTCCGCTTCCAGGACGGCTCGACCGCGACCGCGACGCTCGTCGGCACGGACAAGACGACCGACACCGCCGTGATCAAGGTGAACGTCGACGCGTCCAAGCTCCACCCGCTGACGCTCGGCGACTCGTCCACGGCCGCGCCCGGCCAGACGGTCGTCGCGATCGGCAGCCCGTTCGGCCTGCCCGAGACGATGACCGCCGGGATCGTCAGCGCGGTCGACCGCACGATCACCGCGCCGAACAACTTCTCTATCTCCGGCGCGATCCAGACCGACGCCGCGATCAACCACGGCAACTCCGGCGGCCCGCTGATCGACGTCGCGACGAACTCGGTCATCGGCATCAACGACCAGATCGAGTCCGACTCGAACGACAACGCGGGCGTCGGCTTCTCCGTGCCGATCAACACCGCGAAGCACGTCGCCGACACGCTGATCGCCGGCGGCACCGTGAAGCACGCCTACCTCGGCGTGACGATCACCGACGCCGCGAGCGGCGGCGTCCAGATCGGCTGCGTCGTCAGCGGCGGCCCCGCCGACCAGGCCGGGCTGAAGGCCGGCGACGTCGTCACCGCCGTCGACGGGGAGACGATCGCGGGCTCGGACGCCCTCAGCGCGAACCTCTCGAGCCGGCTCCCCGGCGACAAGGTGACGCTGACGGTGAAGAGCGGGGGCTCGACGAAGTCCCTCGACGTGACGCTCGGCACCCAGCCGACCTCGACGTCGACGAGCTGCTCCCGCTAGCTAGTCCGACACGTCCCAACGGGGATGGTGCGCGTGGGCCCAGTCCTCGCGCACCGTCCCCGTGACCATGCCGCGCAGCGCGTGCCGCGTCGCGGGATGGATCACGGCGAGGTAGAGGTGGCCGACGAGCAGCGCGAGCGACGCGTACAGCAGCCCGTCGTGGAGGATCACCGTCGAGGCGAAGCGGAAGCGCGTGTCGCGCTCGCCGGCCCACAGCAGCATCCCCGAGACGAAGAAGAGGACGAGGTAGGCGGCCGTCAGCGACGCGTTCAGCTTCTGCCCCGCGTTGAAGCGCCCCTGCTCGCTCGGCCGACGGCGGCGCAGCCAGTTCAGGTCCTGCTTCGAGAAGCCGTCGATCTCGCGCGCCGTCCGCAGCAGCCCGCGCCGGTCGCCGAGCAGCGCCACGAGGACGAGCGCCGCGACCCAGCCGATCCCGCCCCAGAAGTGGATGTCCTTGATCGTCGGCCGGTCGCCGACGTCTGCGGCGAGCGACGGCAGGTAGAGGATCAGCCCCGTCGCCAGGAGCAGGAAGAACCCGATCGCGTTGACCCAGTGCAGGACGCGCTCGGTCCGCGAGAAGCGGCGGACGTACCTCATGACGAGTACCCGTTCGAGCGGCCGACCCAGGCGTCGCGGTCGTAGCCCAGCTGCTCCCAATAGCCGTCCTCGGGCTGCCGGACGAGCCGGATCTCGGAGACCCACTTCACGTTCTTGTAGCCGTACATCTCCGGGATGACGAGCCGGATCGGCGCGCCGTGCTCCTGCGGCAGCGGCTTGCCGTTCATCTCGTACGCGAGCATCACGTCGGCGAGCGACGCCTGCCGCAGCGAGAGGTAGTCGACGTACGGCACCTCGGCGGAGACGAACTGCACCGCGCCCGCCTCCGGCAGCGGCTTCACGCGGTCGAAGAGGTCGGTCAGGTGGACGCCGCTCCAGTGGACGTCCTGCACCGTCCAGCCCGTGACGCAGTGGAAGGTGCGCACCTGGTTCGTCCGCGGCAGCGCGCGCAGCGCGCCGTAGTCGAGGGTCAGCGGCTCCTGGACGAGGCCTCCCACGCGGAGCTGCCATGTCTCGGGGTCGAAGACCGGCATGTGGTCGGCGACGGTGTAGATCCGCCAGCCGCCGCCGGGGACGAGCGGGACGAACGCCTCCGCGCCGCCGAGCGCGCTCGAGACGTGGCTCCACGCGCTCCGGCCCCACGCGAGCGAGGAGACGCCGGCGGCGACCGTCGCCAGAAACACGCCGCGGCCGTACTTCCGCTCCTCCATGGCGGAATCGTGGCAGCCGGCGCGTTACACGGGCCTTAATTCGACGAGGTCAGCGACGCCGTCTGCGCTCACGCCGCCACACGAGCTTCCGCTTCCCGAGGCCGGCGCTGAGCATCAGCCAGCCCGCGAGGAGCGTCGTCAGGATCGTCGTGAGGGCGTGTGCGCTCATGCACGAACGGTGCCGGCGCCCGCCGGGTGCCGCCTCCGACCGCGCGCGGAGCAGCCCTGCGGGGAACCCGTAGGATCGTGGAGGTGGAGCATGCGCTGGACGCGCCCGTCGTGAGCTCGCGCGTCGCGCGGCTCGGCCTGATCGCGGCGATCCTCGGGTCGGCGATGGCGTTCGTCGACATGACCGTCGTGAACGTCGCGTTGCCGGCGATCCAGCGCGACCTCGGCGGCGGCCTCGCGGCGCAGCAGTGGGTCGTGGACGCGTACCTCCTCACGCTCGGCTCGCTGATCCTCGTCGGCGGCTCGCTCGGCGACATCCTCGGGACGACGCGGATGTTCGCGCTCGGCGTCGCCGGCTTCGGCCTCGCCTCGGTGCTCTGCGCCGTCGCGCAGGACCCGACGATGCTGATCGTCTTCCGCGGCCTGCAGGGGATCGCCGGGGCGCTGCTGACGCCGGCGTCGCTCGCGCTGATCACGACGCTCTTCTCCGGCGCCGAGCGCGGCGCGGCGATCGGGACCTGGACGGCCTGGAGCGGCATCTCGACGGTGCTCGGGCCGGTGGTCGGTGGGTGGCTGATCGGCGTCTGGAGCTGGCGGGCGATCTTCCTGATCAACGTGCCGATCGCGCTCGCGACGCTCGTCATCCTCCGCGCCTGCGGCCTGCAGACGAAGGCCGCGGAGGAGCGCGTCCCGATCGACCTCGTCGGCGCGGCCCTCTGCGCCTGCGGTCTGGGCTCGCTCGTCTTCGGCTTCATCGAGCAGCCCCGGCTCGGCTGGGGCAACCCGGCGATCCCGGCGACGATCGCCGGCGGGGCGCTCCTGCTCGCCGCGTTCGTCGTCTGGGAGGCGCGGACGCCGCACGCGATGCTGCCGCTGCGGCTCTTCCGGAAGCGCAACTTCACGGTGACGAACGTCGAGACGTTCGCCGTGTACGGCGGGCTCTCGTGCTGGAGCTTCTTCCTGACGATCTTCCTGCAGCAGCTCGCCGGCTACTCGGCGTTCCATGCGGGGCTCGCGACGGTGCCGCTGACGATCGTCATGTTCTTCCTCTCGCGCTACGCGGGCCGCTACTCGGCGCAGTTCGGGCCGCGCTTCTTCATGGCCGCCGGGCCCCTCGTCGCCGGGCTGTCGTGCGCATTCCTCGCGCGGCTCCCGACGCACCCGAGCTACTGGACCGACCTGCTCCCGCCGCTGCTCGGCTTCTCCCTCGGGCTGGCGCTGACGGTCGCGCCGCTGACGACGACCGTCCTCAGCGACGCCGGGCCGAGCGATGCGGGGATCGCGTCCGGCGTGAACAACGCCGTCGCCCGGATCGCCGGGCTCGTCGCGATCGCCGTCGTCGGCATCGCGGCCGCGTCGGGCACCGACCACCTCTCGCTGCACGGCTACCGCGTCGCGATGGTCGTCACGGCCGTCCTGATCGGCACCGGCGGCGTGATCGGGGCGATCGGGATCCGCAACCCGACTGCATAGGCATTGCATATGTAGAAT
>JAFAIV010000249.1 GCA_019236545.1 Actinomycetota bacterium
GCCTCGCCGAGCGCGACCTCCGCCGCCTCGCCGCGGATCGCGACGCTCAATGCTTCGTCCCGAGGATCGCCTTCAGCTCGTGCTCGAAGCCGCCGTGCTCGATCGAGCAGTGCATGCCGCACTCCTTCGGCGCGTTCTCCTCCCACCACCAGCGGCCGGCGCGGTCGTCCTCGCCCGGCGAGATCGCGCGGGTGCACGGCGCGCAGCCGATCGACGTGTAGCCCTTCGCGTAGAGCGCGTGGACGGGGACGTCGTTCTCGCGCAGGTACGTCCAGACCTCGCGCTTGGTCCACTCGGCGAGCGGGTTGAGCTTGACGATCGCGCCGTGGTCGTGGTCGATCTCGACCTTGCGGATGTTCGTGCGCGTCGCCCACTGGTCGCGGCGGAGGCCGGTCACCCACGCGTCGAGGCCGTCGAGATGTGCCGTCAGCGGCTGCACCTTGCGGACGTTGCAGCAGAGGAGGCGGTTCTCGACCGATTCCTTCATCAGGTCGAGGCCCTTCGTCGAGACCATGCGCGCCACCTGGGCCGGGTCCGGCTGGAGGACGTCGAGCTCGAGGCCGGGGTAGCGGTCGCGGAGCGCGGTCATCAGCTCGTGCGTCTCCTCGGGGAGCCGCCCCGTGTCGACCGTGAAGACGCGCACGGTCGGGTCGATCCGGTAGGCCATGTCGATCACGGCCACGTCGTCGGCCTGGAACGCGGCAGAGACGGCGATGTTCTCGAACTCGTCGAGTGCCCACTCGAGCAGCGCCTGCGGCTCCTCCCCCTCGAACCGGATCGAGAGCTCCCCTGCCTCGAGCTCGTCGAGAAGCTCGGTCATGCCTCAACCTCCTCGCGGACGCGCTTGCGCGCGGGCTCCAGCCCGGCGAGGACGCCGAGCTCGTCGTCTGTCAGGCGGCGCTGGAACGCCGTGAAGCTCTCGCCGTCGGCGCGGCCGTCGAGCCAGCCCCGGACGAGGCCCTCGACCGCCGGCTCGAGCCGCTCCGTCGGCACGCGCCGGAAGAGCGAGCCTCCGACCTGCGGCTCCGGGCCGAGCGAGCCGCGGACGAAGATGTCGTACGCGCCGATCCGCGTCCCGGACTCGTCCTTGCCGGTGGTGGCCTGGAAGCCGAGGTCACCGACCCAGTGCTGGGCGCAGGCGTGTGGGCAGCCGTCGAGGTTGAGCCGCAGCTCCGCGACCTGCGCGCCGAAGGTCGTCTCCAGGTGCCCGACGAGCTGCTCGAGGCGCGTCTTCGTCTCGCCGACCGAGAAGTTGCAGTGCGGCTCGCCGGTGCACGCGATCGAGGTGCCCCAGATGCCGTTGCGGTCGAGCGGGAGGCCGATCTCCGCGAGCCGCGCAGTCGTCGCCTCGACGTCCTCGACGCCGGTGACGATCAGGTTCTGGTGGCGCGTCAGCCGGATGTCGCCGCCGACTTCCTCGGCGAGGTCCGCGACCGCGATCAGCTGGTCGCCGGAGGTGAGGCCGAGCGGCACCGGGACGCCGATCGCGAAGCGGCCGTCCTTCTGCGGCGTGATGCCGAGGTGCGGCGACGGCTGGACATCGAGCGGCGGCAGCTCGAAGCGCTCCAGCGTCCGCCCCAGCTTCGCCTCGACGCGCTCGAGCATCCCGTCGGCGCCGACGTCGTCGACCATGAACTTCAGCCGCGCCTTCACGCGCGACATGCGGTACTTCAGGTCCTCGCTCCAGACCGAGGTGACCGCGCCGAGGATCTCGGTCGCCTCCTCCTTCGGCACGAAGACGCCGAGGTCGCGCGCGATCCGCGGCACGGACGAGAGGCCGCCGCCGACCTGCACCGCGTAGCCCTCGCGCCCGTCGTAGACGGCGCCGACGAGCGAGACGCAGTTGATCTCCGGCGCGTTGCAGCGGTGCGCGCACGACGCGATCGAGTACTTGTGCTTGCGCGGCAGGTTCGCCCACTCCGGGTTGCCGTAGAACTCGTCGGTCGCCGCGTCGATCACCGGCGTCGAGTCGAAGAGCTCGTCCGCCGCGAGGCCGGTGAGCGGGCAGCCGGTGATGTTGCGGACCGTGTCGCCGCAGCCGCCGGCGCTCGTGATTCCGGCCGCCTCGAGGTCGGCGAAGACGTCGGGGAGCGCGGCCAGCTCGAGCCAGTGGAGCTGGACGCACTGCCGCGTCGTCAGCTCGGCGTCGCCGCGGCCGTAGCGGTTCGCGACCTCGCCGATCGCGCGCAGCTTCCCGGGCGAGAGGACGCCGGCTGGGATCTTCACGCGGAGCATGAACGTCCCGACCTTCGGCTTGTCGTGGTAGAGGCCCCACCACTGGAGCCGGACGATGTCCTCCTCCGGCATGCGCTCGTACCCCGCCGCGATCAGCGCGGGCAGCTCCTCGCGGATGCCGAGCGGCGCCTTGTCGCGCTTGATGCGCTCGACGGAGTTGCGCTCGTAGACGTCGTCCCAGGTCGGCGCGGCAGCCATCACCCGAGGCTACGTGGCGTTACTTCACTTAGGAAAGTGAGTCGTGCGGTTTAGCTTCACTTTGTATAGCGGCGGCCGGGAGCGCGACGACGAAGCGGGCGCCGCGCGGATGGTTCTCCTCGACCCAGATCCGGCCGCCCATCGCCTCGGTCAGCTCGCGGCAGATGTAGAGGCCGAGGCCGGACCCACCGACGCCGCCGGCGAGCTCGGGGTCGGAGCGGTAGAAGCGCCGGAAGATCTGCTCGCGGTCGGCGGCTGGCACGCCGATGCCGTGGTCGGCGACGACGAAGTGGACGGCCTCCCCGCGCGGCTCGACGATCAGCTCGATCTCGCCCCCCTCCGGCGAGTACTTGACGGCGTTGTCGAGCAGGTTGGCGAGCACCTGCTGCAGACGTCCGCGGTCGCCGCGCACCGGCACGACGGCGTCCGGGGCGGCCGTGCGGAACGACACCTTCGCGGGCGCGGTGACGCCGGCCGCTGCGACCGCCTCCGCCGCTGCGGCGACCGCGTCGAGCGTGTCCTCGCCGAGCGTGAGGACGCCCGACGCGAGCGTCTCGGCGGTGAGGATGTCGCTCGTGATCCGCGCGAGCCGCTCGGACTGGCCGGAGATGACGCCGAGGAGCTCGCGACGCGTCGTCTCGTCGACGAGGCCCGCGCGCTCGAGCGTCTTCGAAGCGCCGTAGATCGCGCTCACCGGCGTCCGCAGCTCGTGCGACACGGTCGTGATCACGCGCGAGCGCACCTCCTCGAGCGCGCTGAGCCGCCCGAACTCGACGCGCAGGCGCGCCAGCTCGAGGTTCATGCGCACGCGCGCGAGCAGCTCCCGCGCGGAGAACGGCTTGACGAGGTAGTCGTCCGCGCCTGCCTCGAGCCCTTCGACCGACGCCTCCTCGCCGGCCCGCGCCGAGACGAGGATCAACGGCACTGTCGAGGTCGCCGAGTCGGTGCGCATCGCGCGCAGGAGGCCGAAGCCGTCGAGGCGCGGCATCATCACGTCGCTGACGACGAGCGCCGGCGGGTCCTGCCGGATGGCCTCGAGCGCGGCGGCGCCGTCGGGGTACGCCGAGACGCGCCACGAGCCCTCGAGCAGCCGGACGAGGTACTCGCGCATGTCGGCGTTGTCGTCGACGACGACGATATGGGCGTCCCGCTCCGCCTCGCCGTCCCCGGCCGTCGTGTCGTCGCGGAGCACGCCCCCCGCCTCCTCCTCGATGCCGGTCAGCCAGCGGCTCGCCTCCTCGACGTACGGAACGGCCATGCCCGCGGCGGTCCCGCTGAAGCGCTCGTGGTCGAGCTGCTCCTCGGGCAGATGGTCGTGCCCGAGCGGGACCGCGACGGTGAAGGTCGTCCCGCGGCCCGGCTCGCTCTCGGCGACGACGCGTCCACGGTGGAGCGAGACGAGCTCGTTCACGAGCGCGAGTCCGATGCCCGTGCCCTCGTGGGTGCGCGCCGCGTCGTTGCGGACGCGGTGGAAGCGCTCGAAGAGCCGCGGGAGCTCGTCGGCGGGGATGCCGGTGCCCGTGTCCGCGACCTCGAGCCGTGCCTCGCCGTCCTCCGCCCGGAGCGAGACGCGGATCTCGCCCTCGCGCGTGAACTTGAAGGCGTTCGAGACGAGGTTGAGGACGATCCGCTCCCACGCGTCGGTGTCGACGTAGACGTCCTCCGGCAGCCGCTCCAGGTCGAGCTCGAGCCGCAGACCGGCGCGGTCCATCACCTGCGCGAACGCGCCGACGAGCTCGCGAGTGAGCGCCGCGAGGTCGACGGGCCGGAACCGCGCCTGCATGCGGGACGCCTCGACGCGGGCGAAGTCCAGCAGCGTGTTGACCATCCGCAGCAGGCGGAGCGCGTTCCGGCGGACGACCTCCGCGCGCTCCCGCTGCTCCGTGCGCAGGTCGGGATCGAGGAGCGCCTCCTCGACCGGCCCGAGGATCAGCGTCAGCGGCGTGCGCAGCTCGTGGCTGACGTTGCTGAAGAACGTCGTCTTCGCGCGGTCGAGGGCGGCGAGCTCCTCGGCGCGTCGGCGCTCCTCCTCGTACGCGGTCGCGCCGGCGATGCTCGCGGAGATCTGGCGCGCGGCGAGGGAGAGGAAGTTGCGGTAGCCCTCGTCGAAGCGCCGGAACGGGCTCAGGCCCACGACGAGGATGCCGCCCGGGCTCGCCTGGCCGGTGGACGGGATCGGGACGATCGCGACCTCGCGCGGCGGCTCGTCCCACGCGCCGCACGGCAGGTCGTGGCCCTCGACCGGGTGGACGAGGGTGTCCCTGCTGCCGAGCGCCTCGGCGAGCGGCAGCTCGAGCGCGGGGAGCGGTCCGTCCGTGCCGCTCGACCCGGCGCAGACGATCTCGCCGTCCTCGGTGGCGACGTAGATCAGCGCGAACGGGAGGTCGTGGGCATTCGTCTCGAACGCCGAGACGGCGCGCTCGCAGACCTCCTGCCAGGTGCGCGCGTCGGCGGTGCGCGCGGAGACCTCGTGCAGCAGCGCCAGCTGGCGCTCGCCGATGACGCGCTGCGTGTCGTCGGTGTTCGCACAGATGATCCCGCCGACGCTGCCGTCGTCCGACGGAACCGGGCTGTACGAGAACGTGTAGTACGTCTCCTCCCGGTAGCCGTGCCGCTCCATGATCAGGAGCTGGGACTCGACGTACGTCCCCTCCTCGCCGGCGAGGGCGGTCTCCAGCATCGGGCGGATGACGTCCCAGATCTCGCGCCAGACGACCCGGGTCGGCTGCCCGAGCGCCTCCGGGTGCTTGCCGCCGATGATCGACTTGTAGGGGTCGTTGTAGAAGTAGACGAGGTCCTCGCCCCAGCCGATCCAGATCGGCTGCCGCGACGTGAGCATGATCCGGACCGCGGTCAGGAGCGCCCGCGGCCACTCGCCGACGGGCCCGAGCGAGGTGCTCGCCCAGTCGTGGCGGCGGATGCGCTCTCCGAGCTCCCCGCCGCCCGCGAGGAACACGTCAGTGCTGGTGTCGATCGAAACGGCCTACCACCCCCCGGTGCGGTCGTCGCGCGGCGGGCAGATTACCCGGTGTTGCGCAACGCTGCAGCGATCCCGGCGATGGAGCGGAGGAGCGGCGGCACGGCCTCCTCGTCGCCCGCGCGGGTCCGCCGGAGCAGGTCGACCTGGATCGCGTTCATCGGGTCGACGTACGGGTTCCGGAGGCGGATCGAGCGCTGGACGACCGGGTGGCGGTCGAGGAGCTCGTCCGCCTCGACGATCTCGAGGACAGCAGCGACGGTGCGCTCGTGCTCGCCCGCGATCGGCTCCCAGAGCCGCACGTCGTCCACGAGGTCGAGGTACTCGCGCGCGATCCCGAAGCTCGCCTTGGCGAGCGTCATCTCGAGGTTCTGGACGAGCGAGCGGAAGAACCCCCACTCGCGGTAGAGCCGGCGCAGGTCCTCGGAGTCGGCCTCGGCGAACGCGCTGCCGCAGCCGTACCACGCGGGCAGGAGGCAGCGGTTCTGCGTCCAGGCGAAGACCCACGGGATCGCTCGGAGCGAGCCGAGGACGTCGGCGTCACCCTCCGGCCGGCGGGAGGGCCGCGAGCCGATCGCGAGCAGTGCGAGCTCGTCCACGGGCGTGAAGGCGCGGAAGAACGCCGGGAAGCCCGGGTCGTCGACGAGCCCGCGGTAGACCGCGCGCGAGCGGTCGGCGAGGGCGTTCGTCAGCTCCTCGGCGCCCGGCGGCGGCTCGACGTCGGTCCGTTCCGGGACGGCCGCGAGCAGCGTCGCGGCGAGCGCGGCCTCGAGGTTTCGGTATGCGAGCCCCGGCAGGCCGTACTTGAAGGCGATGGTCTCCCCCTGCTCGGTCAGCTTCAAGCGGCCCGGCGGGACTCCCTGCGGGGTGGCGAGGATGGCGGAGTGCGTCGGGCCTCCCCCGCGCCCTGCGCTGCCGCCGCGGCCGTGGAAGACCGTCAGCTCGACTCCGCGCCGGCGCGCCACCTCGGCGAGGGCGACGAGCGCGCGGCGGATCTCGACCTGCGCGGCGAGGTAGCCGGCGTCCTTCGCGGAGTCGGAGTAGCCGACCATGACCTCGCGGCAGCCGACGGTGTCGAGCAGCTCCTCGTAGATCGCCGGCGCGGCGCGGAGGTCGGCGACCGACTCGAAGAGCGGCACGACCGAGAGCTCCTCGCCGCCGAGCCCATGGACGCGCCGGACGTCGGCCGCAGAGGACGTGCCGGAGACGATCACGGTGTCGAGCGCCTGCGCGCCGTGGCGGGCGCGGGCGGCGCGCGCGCCGTCGAGCAGGGCGCGCACGCGCTCCTCCGGGTCCCGCGCGTGGACGCGCACGTCGAGCTTGGCGAGGTGGAGGCCGAAGATCTCGACCCGCCGCCGCAGCTCGGCGAGACGGCCGTCGGCGATCCGCGCGCCGCGATTCGCGCGCAGGCTGCGGTCGAGGACGGCAAGGTCCTCGGCGAACGCGGCGAGC
>JAFAIV010000292.1 GCA_019236545.1 Actinomycetota bacterium
GAAATTGGGGCCCTGAAAGGAGCGGCCATGGAGGGAACGATGCTCTGGTTCAACACCGACAAGCGACACGGCTTCATCCAGACCGACGAGGGCGAGCGTCTGCGCGTCGATCAGGAGGGAGTCGCCGCCGGCGAGCTGCTCGAGGCCCGCTGCCGAGGCACACGGGTGAGCTTCGACCGCGCGGCCGGCCAGGCGGAGGAGGCGCGTGCGGTGAACGTCGCGGTCGTGCCGCTCGTCGCCGCGCGGCGGGCTCGTTCGCGGAGGAGTCGCTGATGGCTCGGCGCAGCCCGCAGTCGGTGCTCAAGCGCGCACGCGAGCAGGCGATGCGCGAGAAGCGCGAGCAGAAGCAGGCGAAGAAGGACGCGCGGGCCGCGGAGCGCCGCGACGCCACTGGGCGGCCGGGCGAGGCCGACACGCCGCCGGACGTCGAGTGACGCGGTTCGACGGCGCCGGCGAGCTCGCGGACGCCGAGGAGCTCGGCTACGAGCAGACGCTGGAGGCGCTGCTGGGCTTGATCGGCCGTCCGGTGCTCGTCCTGTTCTCCGGAACGCACGGGTCGCCGTTCATCTCCGGGATCCTCTCCGGACGTCTCGACCGCGGCGAGCTCGACGAGCGCCTGCAGGAGGTGCTGCTTCGCGCCGACGACGCCGCGGTCGAGACGCTGTTCTTCCATGTCGGCTCGCGTCAGAACGGATTCGTGGTCAGGCCGGACGAGTTCGAGCGCGCCTTCTGGCGCAGCGAGAGCCAGCTGGTCGTACACGTCGGCCACTGCGCGATCCACGTCCTCGTGGGCGGCGAGCTGGGCAGCGCGCTCGAGCGCTGAACCTCTCACTCGCCGTCGAGCGCCGCGAGCAGCTTGCGGAGAAGGCCATCCAGGCGCTTCCGCTCGGCAGGGTCGAGCGCGGACAGCAGCCGCTCCTCGTTCTCCGCGTGGGTCTCGACGGCGGAGTCGATCGTCCGCAGGCCGTCGGCCGTCAGGCGGACGAGCGTCCCGCGGCGGTCGTCCGGGTCGGGGCGGCGCTCGACGAGGCCGGCATCGACGAGCCGGTCGAGCCGCTTCGTCATCCCGCCGGACGAAAGCATCGTCGCGCGCATCAGCTCGGTCGGCTTGAGCTCGTAGGGCTTCCCGGCGCGGCGGAGCGCGGCGAGGAGGTCGAACCAGCCGGGCTGGAGGCCGTGCTCGGCGAGCCGCTCCACGAGCGCCAGGTCGGCGAGGTGCGCGGTGCGGAAGAGGCGGGCGAGCTGGCCCAGGGCGGTGACGTGGAGCTCCGGGCGCTCGCGCCGCCAGGCCTCGACGATCGAGTCGACGTGGTCGGGCACGTCCAGATAGTATCTCGCTAGAAAGATACTTTCCAGCGAGAAAGGAGAGCGGGATGCGAGCGGTGCGGCTGCACGAGGACGGACTGCGGCTGGAGGAGCTCCCGGCGCCCGAGCCGGGGCCGGGCGAGGTGCTCGTCCGGGTCCGCGCGGCGGCGCTGACGCGTGACGAGCTGACGTGGCCGACCGACCGGCTTCCGGCGATCCCGTCCTACGAGTTCTGCGGCGTCGTCGCCGAGACCGGGGAGGAGGTCATCGCGCTGACGCCGTTCGACCGCGACGGCGTGGCGGCCGAGCTCGCCGCCGTGCCGCGCGCGCTGCTGGCGCCGAAGCCGGCAGGGCTGAGCGACGCAGAGGCGGCGGCGCTGCCGATGACCGGGCTCAGCGCATGGCAGGGCCTCGTCGTCCACGGCGGCCTGAAGGCGGGCGAGCGCGTCGTCGTCACCGGGGCGGGCGGCGGGGTCGGCCACGTCGCGGTGCAGCTCGTCCGGGCCCTCGGCGGCGTCCTCGTGGACGAGGGCGAGCCGTGCGAACTCCTCTTCGACACCGCCGGCAGGGTCGGCGGCGAGGCGGAGCGCGTGGTGACGATCGCCGACGAGCTGCCCGGCGCGACCTACTTCGTCGTCGAGCCCGACGGCGCGCAGCTCGCCGCGCTGCCGGAGCTGAGGCCCCAAGTGGACTCCGTCTTCCCGCTCGAGGAGTTCCAGGCGGCGTTCGACCGGAGCGCGGCGCGCGGCAAGCGTGGCAAGGTTGTCCTGGATGTCGCAGGAACGTAAGGCCCAGTTCTTCGCCACGCTGCACCGCGGCGAGCCCTTCGTGATCCCGAACCCGTGGGACGCGGGCTCGGCGCGCGTGCTCGAGGCGATCGGGTTCAAGGCGCTGGCGACGACGAGCAGCGGCTTCGCGTTCACGCTCGGCAAGGTCGACGGCGGCGCGACGCTCGACGAGGTCTGCGGCCACATCACCGCGCTCGACCGCGCCTCGAAGCTGCCGGTCTCGGCCGACCTCGAGAACGGCTACGGCGCCTCGCCGTCGGCCGCCGCGCACGCCGTCTCCCGAGCCGCGGAGGCGGGAGCGGTCGGCGCGTCCATCGAGGACTGGGACCCGTCGGGCCGCATCTACGACGTGAAGGAGGCGGCCGAGCGCGTCGCCGCGGCGGTCGAGGTCTCACGCCACTTCGGCTTCCCGTTCATGCTCGTCGGCCGCGCCGAGAACCAC
>JAFAIV010000396.1 GCA_019236545.1 Actinomycetota bacterium
ACGTCGCACGGGTTCAAGGACGAGTACGCGCTCGCCCGCGACTACCTGAACCAGGTCGAGTGCGAGCACATGGTCGTGATCCCGGGCAACCACGACTCGCGCAACGTCGGCTACGTCCACTTCGAGGAGCTCTTCGGCGCGCGGAACTCGGTGCTGCGGCTGAACGGCGTCACGATCGTCGCCGTCGACTCGACCGAGCCGGACCTCGACAACGGCCAGATCGGCCGCGGCCGCTACCGCTGGATCGAGGAGCAGTTCGCGGATCCTGCTGATCTCCGCGTCTTCGTCCTCCACCATCACCTGCTGCCGATCCCGGGCACCGGGCGCGAGCGGAACATCGTCCACGACGCGGGCGACACGCTCGAGGCGCTGCAGCGTGCGCGCGTCGACGTCGTCCTCGCCGGGCACAAGCACGTTCCCTATGCGTGGCGCCTCGAGGATCTCTTCGTGGTGAACGCGGGCACGGTCTCGTCGTCGCGTCTCCGCGGGAACGGACGGCCCTGTTACAACCTCGTCGAGGTCGACGGGTCGCACGTCGACGTCTGGCGCAAGTACCCGTTCCACGGGCAGGAGAAGATCATCCAGTTCTCGTCCGAGACGAAGACGTACGAGAAGTACACGGCCCGGATCGACGACGAGGTGCGCTCGTCGTGAGGGCGCTCGTCCTGATCGACGGCGAGCACTACGCGCCGGTCGTGCGGGACGCGCTCGACTCGCTGCCGTACGAGGTCGTCGCCGCGCTGCTCGTCGGCGGGACGGAGAAGCTGCGCGGGGGAGAGGACTACGGCGTGCCGCTCGTCGAGTCGCTGGACGCGACCGAGGCGGACGTCGTCGTCGACCTCTCGGACGAGCCGGTGCTGACGCCGCGGGAGCGCCTGCTCTGGGCCTCGCGCGCGCTCGCGCTCGGGCTCCCGTACGAGGGCGCGGACTTCCGCTTCGACCCACCGCGCTACCACGAGGTCGCCGTGCCGTCGCTCGCGGTCGTGGGGACGGGGAAGCGGCTCGGCAAGACCGCCGTCACCGGGCACGTCGCGCGCCTGCTCGCGCGCGACCGCAGCGTCGTCGTCGTCGCGATGGGCCGCGGCGGGCCGCCGGAGCCGGAGCTCGTGGAGAGCGTCCCGACGGTGGAGGACCTCGTCGTGCTCTCGCGCGAGGGGCGCCACGCGGCCTCCGACCATCTCGAGACCGCCGCGCTCGCCGGAGTGCCGACCGTCGGCTGCCGCCGGGCGGGCGGCGGGATGGCCGGAGCGCCCTTCGACTCGAACGTGCTCGAGGGCGCGCTGCTCGCGGCGTCGCTCGCGCCGGACATCGTCGTCTTCGACGGCAGCGGCGCGGCGATCCCGCCGGTTGCGGCCGACGCGCGCGTGCTCGTCGCGCACGACCTGGACGGCCTCAACGCCTACCGGGCGCTCGTCAGCGACCTCGTCCTCACGCGCGACGACGCGGTCGCGGACGCCGCGCGCGGGCTCGGGCGCGACGCGCTCCGCTTCGACCTCCGGCTGGAGCCGCTGGAGCCGCTCGAGGGGCGCGTCGCGCTCTTCACGACCGGGCCGGCGCCGCACGACCACCTCGACGCCGAGATCGTCCACGTCTCGCGCGCGCTCGCCGACCGCCCGCGCCTGCGTGAGGAGCTCGACGGCCTCGACGCCGACACCTACCTCGTCGAGTTGAAGGCCGCCGCGATCGACGTCGTCGCCGAGCACGCCCTCGCGCGCGGCCGCCGTGTCGTCCTCGCCGCGAACGAGGTCGTCTGCGACGGCCTCGACGAGCGGCTGCTCGACCTCGTCCCGGAGCGCGCGGCGCGGTGAGCAAGCCGCGCCGGATCATGCCGCTGCCGCTCGGCGGCGAGCAGGGCCTCCCGTACTCGCGCGGCCTGATGGCGCGGACGCTGATGGCGTCGGGGGTCCCGCCGCACGCCGCCTACCCGATCGCGCAGCGCGTCGGCGACGATCTCGCGGACCTCGGGCGCGACACCGTCGACCTCGACCGGCTCGAGACGATCGCCGTCGAGTCGCTCGGAGAGGAGAAGGGCCACGACGCCGTCCGCCGCCTGCGCCGCTACCAGCAGCTGCGCGAGCTCGAGCTGCCGATCCTCATCCTGATCGGCGGCGCGACCGGCACCGGCAAGTCGACGGTCGCCACCGAGGTCGCCTACCGCTTCGGGATCACGCGCGTCACCTCGACCGACTTCATCCGGGAGACGATGCGCGCCTTCTTCTCGCGCGGCTTCATGCCGAGCGTCCACCGCTCGAGCTTCGAGGCCGGCGACGTCTACCCGGACGCCGACGAACCGCTCGAGTTCGGCTTCCTCCAGCAGGCGCGGAACGTCCTCGTCGGCGTCCACGCGTCGATGGAGCGCGCCGTCCACGAGGGCTGGTCGATGGTGCTCGAGGGTGTCCACCTCGTGCCGGGCATGGTCGAACCCGTCGTCGGCGACGCGGTGGTCGTCTCGTGCGTCCTCACGATCGAGGACGAGGACGAGCACGCGCTCCACTTCTTCCAGCGCGAGGACGGCTCCGAGCGGCCGATGTCGAAGTACCTGTCGCGGTTCGAGGAGATCCGCGGGATCCAGCGCCTGCTCGTCGAGCGGGCCGAGCGCGAAGGGGTGCCGGTGATCGAGAACGAGGACGCCGACTCGGCCGCCGCTGCGGTCGCCGACCTGGTCCTGGATGCCGCGGAGCGGATCGGAGGCCGGGTGTGAGCGAGCCGGATCACGAGCCGCACGGCCAGGAGCTCCCGTGCGCGTGCCAGGGCTACCTGCGCGCGACCGAGCGCGCGGCGCTCGTCTCGGCGCGCTGGCTCGGCCGGGCCGACCAGGACGCGGCGGAGGAGGCGGCGGCGGACGGGATGCGCGCGACGCTCGACCTGCTCCCCGTCACCGGCCGGGTCGTGCTCGGCTCGAAGGACGACGCCGGCGGGCTCGGCCCGGGCGCGGTCGTCGGCGCGGGCGGGCTGGAGGTCGACCTTGCCCTCGACCCGCTCGAGGGGCGCGGCGTCGTCGCGCGCGGCGGCAACGGCGCGATGTCGATGATCGCCGTCGGCGAGTCCGGGAAGTTCATGACCCTGCCGGACATGTACATGCGGAAGATGGCCGTCGGGCCGCGCGCCCGCGGCCACATCGACCTGCTGCGGCCGGTCGCGGAGAACGTCGAGGCGATCGCCGAGGCCTTCGGCCGGCGCGTCAACGACGTCACGACGATCGTTCTCGACCGGCCGCGCCACCACGACCTGATCGAGGAGATCCGCCGCTCGGGCGCCCGCATCAAGCTGATCCCGGACGGCGACGTCACCGCCTCGATCTCCGCCTCGATCCGCGGCACGAACGACCACCTCGCGATCGGCATCGGCGGCACCCGCCAGGCCGTCCTCTCCGCCGCCGCGCTCCGCTGCCTCGGCGGCGAGCTCCAGGCCCAGTTCTGGCCGACGTCGCGGAGCGAGATCGAGGCGCTCCGGGAGCAGGGAATCGACGACTACGAGCGCGTCTACAGCACGGAGGACCTCGCTCCCGGCGAGGTGATCGTGGCGGCGACCGGCGTCTCCAACGGCGACCTCCTCCGCGGCGTCCGCTTCCTCGCCGACTCCGCCCGGACGCACTCGCTCCTCATGTGCACGCGCTGCAACTGGGTGCGCTTCGTCGACGGCATCCACTTCTTCGCGCGCGAGCGGCGCGAGGAGCCGCGCCTGCTCGGCTACTGAGCGCGGGGGTTTCGCCGACCCTCGAACGGAGACACTCGTGGTGCCCGCTGGAGCTTGAGGCCGCCGTCATTGGCAGCGCCGACCCCGATCCCTGGCCCGCAGCCGTGTCCTGCCAGCAGGGAGGGATCTCCGATGGAAGCGCACGCCGGCGACGCGCCGCTGCGTCCGCCCCCGGTCGCCCGGCCGAAGCTCGTCTTCTTCTTCTCGCCGCAGTCCGGCCGCTGCCGCCGCGTCGAGGGCTTCATCGCGCAGGTGTTGCAGCGCCGCCGGAACCACGAGACGTTCGACCTCGTCCGGGTCGACGTCGGCGCGCGGCCCGATCTGGCCGAGCGGTTCCGCATCGCCAACGTCCCGGCGATCGTCGTCGTCGAGGAGCGCAAGCTGCGGGCGCGGATCGACGCGCCGTCCGGGTGCGCCCAGCTGGAGGCCGGCCTCCGGCCCTGGCTCCAGTAGCCGGCTAGTCGGCGCGGTGCTCGCGCTCGTCGTGGCGGCGGCCGGCGCGCAGGAAGAAGTACGCGAGCAGGATCACGATCACCGGCGGGACGACCGCCGAGGCGAGGATCACCCCGTTCACCCACGCGTCTCCGGCGGCGACGACCACGGCGCGAATCGTAGACTGGGTGCATGCCCACGAAGGACGAGCTGCTCGAGGTCTTCCGCCAGGTCGAGGATCCCGAGCTCGGGATGGACATCGTCGATCTCGGCCTCCTCTACGACGTCGAGGTCGAGGAGGCGAAGGTGAAGGTCACCTACAGCCTCACCTCGATGGGCTGCCCCGCCGGGCCGCTCATCGCGCAGGACATCGACGCGGCGGCGCGCCAGGTCGAGGGGGTCGAGGAGGTCGAGCTCGAGCTGACGTTCGACCCGCCGTGGACGCCGGACCGGATGTCCGACGACGCCAAGTTCATCCTGGGTTTCGGCTAGAACCTCTCCGAGCCTGCAAAAGCCTGCTGCGCGTCGGCCGATAGCCCGTAACCGGTTGGGGGAGAGGGATTTCCCCCGTCCGGGTGGGGCACGAATTCCCGTTGGCAACACATATGTGACCCATGCGGCAGGTCTCGCAAGGGTTTGCGCTCGCGTCGGCCGTCCTCGTCGCTGCCGTTTTCGGCAGCGGTGCGAGCGCCTCGGTGCCGGCAAAGGCTGGGCGCGTCTACAAGGCGCCGGCCCGCGTACAGGCGCGCCCTCATGCCTCGCATCCGAGCAAGCAGACGCCCGGCTCGAAGGCCACGTCGAAGGCGACCTCCAAGGCGACGTCCAAGGCGACGGCGCATCCGAAGGCGAAGGCGACCAGGGTCTCGATCCCCGGCGCCGGTCTCCTGACGTCGACGCCGATCCCGGGCCTCGTCACCTCGCCGGCCGTCGCGCCCGCCCCGGCTCCGGCAGCGCCGGCGCCCGCGCCCGCGCCCGCCGAGGCTCCCGCGCCCGCTCCGGCCGCTCCGGCCCCCGCTCCGAGCCCTGACGTCGCGGCCGCGCCCGTCCCGGTGCCGGTCGCGCTCGTGCCGCAGGTCGACCCGACCCTCGCGCAGGTCGTCCAGGTCGCGCAGCAGACGAGCCCGGTCGCGCAAGTGCGCGTCATCGTCTTCGGCTCCGACCCGGTCGCCGCGCTCGGCTTCTTCAACGCGACCGACGTCCAGAGCCTCGACCTGATCGGTGCGGCGAGCGGCACCGTCGCCGCCTCCGACGTCGGCGCGCTCGGCCTCGCCAACGGCGTCGACTACGTCGTGATCGACTCGCCGCTGGTCCAGACGGACGCCGGCACCACGACCGGCGCGACGACGACGACCGCGACCGACACGACGGCCACGACGACGACCGCGCCGCTCACGACGACGACCGCGGCCACGACGACGACCGCCACCGACACGACTGCGACGACCACGGCTCCGGCGACCACGGCCGCGACCACGACGAGCGCGACGACGACGGCCGCGACGACGACGACCGGCACGACCACGACCGGCACGACGACGACCACCACCGCCGCCACCACGACCGCGCCCGCGACGACGACCGCGCCGGCCGCGAGCACGCCCGCCCCGGCCGCGCCCGCGAGCCCGTGCGCGCCGCTCGCGACGCTCTATCCGTGCATCGACGGCGCGACGAAGGCGTGGGCCAAGGGCCTGACCGGCAAGGGGATAGGCGTCGCCGTCATCGACTCCGGCGTCTTCGCGAACCTGCCCGACTTCGGGGGCCGCGTCCAGGCGATCCAGCTCCCGCTCGGCCCGAGCGCCGATGCGATCGGCCACGGCACCTTCGTCACGGGCGTCCTCACCGGCAGCTCGACGAACGGCCAGTACGTCGGCATCGCGCCCGGCGCGAACGTCTACGACATCAACGTCGCGCAGTCCGACGGCGTCCACACGAGCGACCTGATCCAGGCCCTCGCGTGGGTGCTCGCCAACGCGCAGGTCGACAACATCCGCGTCGTCAACCTCTCGCTCGCCGAGACGACGCCCAGCTCGTACCAGACGAGCGCGCTCGACCAGGCCGTGGAGAAGCTCTGGAAGACCGGCATCACGATCGTCGCATCCGCGGGCAACAGCGGCGCGAACAGCATGCAGTACGCGCCCGCGAACGACCCGTTCGTGATCACGGTCGGGGCGTCCGACTCGAACGACACGCTCGACACGAGCGACGACAGCCTCGCCTTCTTCTCCTCCTACGGGACGACGTCGGACGGCTTCGTGAAGCCGGATCTCGTCGCGCCGGGCCGCCACATCGTCTCGACGCTGCCGGCGGGCACCCAGCTCGACCAGCAGGCTCCGGCCGCGAACCACATCGTGCCGGGCTACGTGATGGCGAACGGCACGTCGTTCTCGGCCCCGCAGGTCTCCGGCGCCGTCGCGCTCCTGCTGCAGAACAACCCGCGGCTGACGCCGAACCAGATCAAGTGGCTGCTCGTCAACACGGCGCGGCCCGTGACCGGCAGCAACGCGCCCGGCCTCGACCTCGGCGCGGCGCTCGCCTTCACCGGCCAGCTCGGCTCGGCGAACCAGAACATCCAGTGGTCGCAGGGCGCCGGCAACGGTCAGGGCAACCTCGCGCGCTTCAACTCGGCCACGAACGACCTGCAGAACGCCCTCTCCGCCGCCTCGCAGGCCGAGAACTCCGGCGACCTGACGACCGCCGGCGACAACTGGGCCCAGGCCGGCCAGATCTTCGGCAAGCGCCTGAACGCGCCGCT
>JAFAIV010000008.1 GCA_019236545.1 Actinomycetota bacterium
TCCTCGCCCTCGGCGGGCTGGCGGCCCGCGGTTCGAGATGAGCACCTGGTGGCTGTTCGCCGTCGGGGTCGCCGTGACGGCGGTCGTCGCGATCGGGCTCGCGCTTCCGATCTACGGCGCGATCCTCGACGGCCGCTACGAGCGGGAGTCGGCCGAGGTGCTGGAGCTGTCCAAGGAGCGGGCCGGCCGTCGGCCGGCGGCGTGACCAAGCGGCACGGGAGTGGCCCCGTCAGGGGCCAACTCCCCTTGAACATCGGATCAATATCCGCGTAGGACCGTCATCTGCGGCCCCCGCTGCCGGATGTGATTGACAAAGATCGGATGATTCAGTAGAAACCGCGGCGTGACGAAGCTGTGAAGATCGTCTCGCTCGACGCCCGGGACATCCGCTTCCCCACCTCGCTCTCGCTCGACGGGTCGGATGCGATGCACCCGGATCCCGACTACTCGTGCGCGTACGTCGTGCTCCGCACCGACTCGCCGGACGGTCACGAGGGGCACGGCCTCACGTTCACGAACGGCCGCGGCACGGAGATCGTCGTCGCCGCGGCGCGCGCCTTCGAGGACCTCGTCGTCGGGCGCTCACTCGAGGCGATCACCGACGACTTCGCGGGCTTCTGGCGGATCCTCACGTCCGACGGCCAGCTCCGTTGGCTCGGGCCGGAGAAGGGGATCATCCATCTGGCGACCGCCGCGGTCGTCAACGCGGTCTGGGACCTCTGGGCGAAGGTCGAGGGCAAGCCGCTCTACCGGCTGCTCGCCGAGCTCGAGCCGGAGCAGATCGTCTCCGCGATCGACTTCCGCTACATCGACGACGTCCTCGCCCCGGCCGAGGCGCTCGACCTCCTCCGCCGGATGCGGCCCGGCCGGGAGACGCGGCTGGCGGAGATCGAGGCGAACGGCTACCCGGCCTATACGACGTCGGCCGGCTGGCTCGGCTACGACGACGACAAGATCGCCGCGCTCGTCCGCGAGGCCTCGACCGCCGGGTTCAAGCACGTGAAGATGAAGGTCGGGCGCGACCTCGCCGCCGACGCCCGCCGCGCGGGGCTGATCCGGGACGCCCTCGGCGCCGGCGGCGTCCTGATGATGGACGCGAACCAGTACTGGGGCGTCGACGACGCGATCAAGGCGATGCGCGTCCTCGGCCTCTACGACCCGTGGTGGATCGAGGAGCCGACGAGCCCCGACGACGTGCTCGGGCATGCGCGCATCCGGCGCGAGATCGCGCCGATCCGCGTCGCCACCGGCGAGCACGTCCAGAACCGCGTCATCTTCAAGCAGCTCCTCCAGGCCGAGGCGATCGACGTCCTCCAGCTCGACGCGTGCCGGATCGGCGGCGTGAACGAGACGCTGGCGGTGATCCTGATGGCAGCGAAGTTCGGGGTGCCGATCTGCCCGCACGCAGGCGGCGTCGGCCTCTGCGAGTACGTCCAGCACCTGGCGATGTTCGACTACGTCGCGGTCAGCGGCAGCCTCGAGGACCGGGTGATCGAGTGGGTCGACCACCTCCACGAGCACTTCCTGCATCCGGCAGTCGTCCGCGACGGCCGGTACCTCGCGCCGACGGCGCCGGGGTACAGCATCGAGATGCTCCCGGAGTCGCTCGCCGAGTTCGCCTATCCGCACGGAGTGGCGTGGGCTGGGGCGGGAGTGGCGTGATGGCGGAGGCGACGGAGATGCTCGACGAGCGCGAGGCGCGGCCGGCCGCCCCGGACCCGCGCTACCGCTGGCTCCAGCTCTCCCTCTGGACGCTGCGGGCCGGGCCGGCGCTGATCCTCGCGATCCTCGTCCTCGTCGTCAGTCTGACGACGCCGGTCTTCTTCACCAGCCGGAACATCGGCAACGTCTTCTCGCAGACGGCGGTGATCGCGCTGCTCGGGCTCGGGCAGCTGCTCGTGATCGTCAGCCGCGGGATCGATCTCTCCGTCGGCTCGACCGTCGCCCTTTCGGGGGTCGTCGGCGCGATCGTCTACCTGCACGTCCACTCGACGATTCTCGTCGTCCTCGCCATCCTCGGCACGGGC
Source organism: Actinomycetota bacterium (assembly GCA_019236545.1). Taxonomy (GTDB): domain Bacteria; phylum Actinomycetota; class Thermoleophilia; order Gaiellales; family Gaiellaceae; genus Palsa-739. The sequence goes on from JAFAIV010000008.1 coordinate 2,028, forward strand.
CTTGCCGTCGGCCTCGCGAACGGTCTGGTCTTCGTCCTCGGCCGCGTGCCGCACCCGTTCATCGTCACCCTCGCCAGCCTGAGCATCGTCCGCGGGCTCGCCCTCTGGGCTGCGAACGGGACGCTGATCTCGGGGATGCCGAACGGCGTCGACGTCCTCGGCGGCGGCAGCATCGGCTGGCTCCCGTACTCGTTCTTCGTCGTTGCCGGGCTCGCCGTGCTGGCGGTGATCGGGACGACCTACCTCGTCTGGGGACGCTGGCTGTACGCCGTCGGCGGGAACCCCGACGCCGCCCGCCGTGCCGGCATCCCGGTCGGGCGCGTGCTCGTCTCGGTCTACGTGCTGAGCGGGCTCGCGGCCGGCATCGGCGGCCTGATCACGGCCGGCCTGATCGACGCGGGCTCCCCGACGGCCGGAGACCTGGCCGAGCTCGACTCGATCGCGGCCGTGATCATCGGCGGCGCCGCCTTCGCCGGCGGCCGCGGCAACGTCGGCAACGCGCTCGTCGGGGCGTTCACGATCGGCGTGATCCGCAACGCCCTCAACCTGCACAACGTCAACGCCTTCTACCAGCTGATGGCGATCGGGGTCGTCGTCCTCCTCGCGGTCGAGGGCGACGTGATCCGCGGCTACGTCGAGAAGCGCGTGCGCCTGGCGCGCGCGATGAGGCAGGACGCATGACGCCGGTCCTGGCCGTCCGTGGAGCGGAGAAGCGCTTCGGCGCAGTCGTCGGCCTGGACGGGGTCGACCTCGAGGTGAACGCCGGCGAGGTGCTCGCCCTGCTCGGCGACAACGGCGCCGGCAAGTCGACGCTGATCAAGTGCCTCAGCGGCGCGCTCGCGCTCGACCGCGGCATGATCGAGATGGACGGCCGCCGCGTCTCGATCCACACGCCCGCGGACGCGCGCGAGCTCGGGATCGAGACCGTCTACCAGGATCTCGCGCTCTTCGACAACCTCCGTCCGGCGGACAACTTCTACGCCGGCCGCGAGGCGGCGGGGCCGCGCTGGCTGCCGCGCTCGATCCGCGTCCTCAAGCGGCACGAGATGACCGTGACGACGCGGCAGACCCTCGCCCGGCTCCAGGTGAACCTCGACGACCACGGCGCGGTCGGCCTCCTCTCCGGCGGCCAGCGCCAGGGCGTCGCCGTCGCGCGCGCGGCCGCGTTCGCGTCTCGCGTCGTGATCCTCGACGAGCCGACCGCGGCGCTGGGCGTCCGCGAGTCCCGGCGCGTCCTCGACTTGATCCTCCGTCTGCGCGAGGAGGGCAAGGCCCTGATCGTGGTCTCGCACGCCATGGACCACGTGATGGAGGTGGCCGACCGCGCGGTGGTGATGCGGCGCGGCCGCAAGGTGGGCGAGCTCGTGCCGAGCGCCGAGACGCACGCCGAGATCGTCTCGCTGATCGTGGGGGGTGGTGGCTAGACGGAGACACCCACCGGCGTCTCGCGCTACTGCAGAGCTCGAGGCGCCGGCGCCCCACGACAGTCGACTCACTCGAACCGAAAGGACGACGATGTCCAGAAAGAGGCTCGCTGCAGTGACCGTCCTCGTCGTTGCTCTGACGAGCGCCGCTGCAGTCGCGTCGGTCACGGCAAGCGCCACGCCTGCCCGCACCCACGCCGGAACGGTCAAGCTCGGCTTCATCACGAAGTTCCCGGTCGACTTCTACTTCACCCTCGTCGGCGGCGCGAAGCAGTGGGCCGCCTCGCACAAGAACGTCAGCGTCACCTACGCGCAGGGCAAGGCCGCGACCGACGACGCCGGCGAGATCGCGGCGATCCAGGACATGGTCGCGTCCGGCGTCAAGGGGATCGCGATCACTCCCACGAGCCCGGCCGTCATCCCGGCGCTCAACAAGGCGGTCAAGGCAGGCGTGAAGGTCGTGCTGATGGACAACGACCTGCCGACGTGGCACCTGAAGAGCTCGGTCGTGTCCACGAACAACCTCAAGGGCGGCACGCTGGCGGGTCAGTTCCTCGCGAAGAAGCTGAAGGCGGGCGACACGCTCGGCATCCTCGAGGGCGTCCCGGGCGTCCCGGCGCTCGACGACCGCGTCAACGGGATGCTCGCCGGCCTCGGCTCGATGAAGAGCCAGATCAAGATCGTCTCGAAGCTCGAGACGGACTGCGACCAGACGAAGGGCGCGGCGGCGGCGCAGACGATGCTGACCGCCAACCCGAACCTGACCGCGATCTACTCCGCCTGCGGGCCGCCGGCCCTCGGCGCGATCCAGTCGATCAAGAACGCCGGCATCAAGCCCGGCGGGCTCATCCTCGTCGGCTTCGACGGCCTTCCGGACGAGGTCGCGGCCGTCAAGGCCGGCACCGAGACCGCGACGGTCGCGCAGCATCCGTCGAAGATCGGCTCCCTCGGCATCGCGACCCTCTACGCCGCAGTCCAGGGGCAGAAGGTCACGAAGAGCGTCGATACCGGAACCTCCCTCATCACACCCGAGAACGCGAAGTAGGGAGCCGAGAGAAGGCGGGTCCCGCGGCGACCACCCTCCCGACCGCGGGACTCGCCTTCGCCTCGCAGCGGCGGGTGTAGCGTCTCGTCGAGCGTCCCATGAGCACCGAGACCAGCGGCCGGGCCACCGACCAGGCCATCGCGAAGATCAAGGAGCTGATCATCGCCGGCGAGTTCAGCGCCGGGTCGAGGCTCCCGCGCGAGCAGGACCTCGCCGCCCGGCTCGGGCTCTCCCGGAGCTCGCTCCGCGAGGCCGTCCGCGCGCTGTCGCTCGTCGGCGTCCTCGACGTTCGCGTCGGCGACGGGACGTACGTCACGAGCCTCGACGCCGACCTCCTCCTCACCGGGATCGGCTTCGTCAGCGACCTGATGGAGGCCGACACGCTGCTCGAGATGCACGAGATCCGGCGGATCCTCGAGCCGGCGGCCACCAGGCTCGCGACCCACCGTCTCACGGACGAGGACTTCGAACAGCTGCACGCGTGTGTGCGGCGGATGGAGAGCGCGGAGAGCGTCACCGAGTTCCTCGAGGCGGACGCCGCGTTCCACGGGGTGATCCTGGACGCCTGCGGCAACGGCGCCCTCGCGTCGCTCATCCAGAACCTCTCCAGCAGCACGCTGCGCGCCCGCCTCTGGCAGACCGTGATGGCGCACGACGCGGTGGAGGCGACGCTCGCGAACCACCGCGCGATCGTGCGCGCGCTCGAGGCGCGCGACGAGGACATGGCCGCGGCGGCCGACATGATGCACCTCGCGCTCGCCGAGGAGTGGATCCAGAAGTTCGCCGAGCAGCCCGCCGGCGACGGCGCCTAGCCGCCCGGCACGGGCGCGTCCTCACGCAGCAGCCCTTCGCCCTTCAGGGCCGGCCAGAGGTCCGCCGGGACCCTCTGCTCGAAGAGCGCGGCGTTCCGCTCGATCTGCTCGGGCGAGCGCGCGCCGACGCAGACGTTCACGACCGCCGGGTGCGCGGCAGGGAACGCGAGCGCGGCCGCGGGGAGGGTCGTTCCGTGGGCCTCGCAGATCTCCGCGAGCCGCCGCGCGCGGTCGGCGAGCTCCGGCGGCGCGTCGCCGTAGTCGTACTTCGAGCCGCCGGTCAGGAGCCCGCTGTTGAAGACGCCCGCGGCGACGACGCCGACCGCGCGGTCGACGCAGAGCGGCAGCAGCTCGTCGAGCGCGGACTGCTCGAGCAGGGTGTACCGGCCCGCGAGCATGAAGACGTCCATGTCCGTGTGGCGCGCGAACTCGGCGAGCATCGCCGTCTGGTTCATGCCCGCGCCGATCGCCTGGACGACGCCCTCGCCGCGGAGCTCCTCGAGCGCGGGGTACGCCGTTCCGAGCGCCTCGTCGTAGTGGTCGTCCGGGTCGTGGAGGTAGACGATGTCGACGCGGTCGAGCCCGAGCCGGACGAGGCTCTCCTCGAGCGAGCGGCGGATGCCGTCGCGGCTGAAGTCCCAGACCCGGCGGTACGCGGCGGGGACGTCGAACCCCTGGTCGTCCCGGCCGTAGGGCGGCGGCTGCGACTCGAGCAGGCGGCCGGCCTTCGTCGAGAGGACGTACTCGTCGCGCGGGCGGCCGCGCAGCGCGGCGCCGAGACGCCGCTCGGAGAGGCCGAGGCCGTAGTGCGGCGCCGTGTCGAAGTAGCGGATCCCCAGGCCCCAAGCCGCGTCGACGGTCGCCGCCGCCTCGTCGTCGTCGATCGCGCGGTAGAGGTTGCCGAGCTGGGCGCACCCGAGGGAGAGCGGTGTCAGCGGCGGGATCACGCGAGCCCGTATACCTCCGTCGCGGTGCCGCTCAGCACGGCG
>JAFAIV010000009.1 GCA_019236545.1 Actinomycetota bacterium
CCGCGTCCACGATCTCCAGGAGGAGCTCCGCCTCGCCCTCGTCCCGACCGACCCGGCCGACCGGAAGGACGTCATCGTCGAGGTGCGCCAGGGCGTCGGCGGCGACGAGGCCGCGCTCTGGGCCGGCGACGTCTACCGGATGCTCACGCGCTACGCCGAGCGTCGCGGCTTCAAGGTCGAGGAGCTCGAGGCGAGCCCGAACGACGGCGGCGGCTTCAAGGAGGTCACGTTCGCCGTCAAGGGCGACGGCGCCTACAGCGTCTTCAAGTGGGAGGGCGGCACGCATCGCGTCCAGCGTGTTCCGGAGACCGAGAGCCAGGGCCGCATCCACACCTCGACCTCGACGGTCGCCGTCATGCCGGAGGCGGAGGAGGTCGAGGTCGCGATCGACCCGAACGAACTCAAGATCGACGTCTACCGCTCGACCGGCCCCGGCGGGCAGTCCGTCAATACGACCGACTCGGCCGTCCGGATCACGCACCTGCCGACCGGGATCGTCGTGTCGATGCAGGACGAGAAGTCGCAGCTCCAGAACAAGGACAAGGCGATGCGCGTCCTGCGCGCGCGCCTGTACGAGCGCGAGCTCGAGCGCCAGCGCGCGGAGCGCGACGCGACCCGCAACGCGCAGATCGGGAGCGGCGAACGCGCCGAGAAGATCCGCACCTACAACTTCCCCGAGAACCGGCTCACCGACCACCGGATCAAGCTGACCGTCCACCAGCTCGACCGGATCCTCCAGGGCGAGCTGGACGAGTTCACCGAGGCGCTCACGCAGGAGGAGCGCCGCGCCGCTCTGGGCGAGTGACCGCGCGGGAGGCGCTCGCGGAGGCGGAGCGCCGCCTTGCCGCGGCCGGGATCGACACGCCGCGTGTCGACGCCGAGTGGCTCGTGGCGCACGTGCTCGGGACGTCCCGTACGGGAGTCCACGCCCGCCTCGCCGACGAGGTCGCCGGCCTCGAGCCGCTTCTCGCCCGCCGCGAGGCGCGCGAGCCGCTCGCGTACGTCCTCGGCGAGTGGGGGTTCCGCCGGCTGACGCTGAAGACGGACGCGCGCGCGCTCGTGCCGCGGCCGGAGACGGAGACGCTCGTCGAGCGCGCGCTCGCGCTGGTCGAGCCGCTCGCGGAGCCGCGCGTCCTCGACATCGGCGTCGGCTCCGGCGCGGTCGCGCTGGCGATCAAGGACGAGCGTCCGGATGCTCGCGTCACGGGCGTCGACGTCTCGCCGGACGCGCTCGCGCTCGCCTCGGAGAACGCCCGCAGGCTCGGGCTCGACGTCGAGCTCCGCGAGGGAGGGACGGAGACGGCGGCCGAGGGCTGGGACCTCGTCGTCTCGAACCCCCCGTACGTCTCCTCGCTCGAGGGCCTGCAGCCCGAGCTGCGGTACGAGCCCGAGGTCGCGCTCCTCGGCGCCGGCTTCCACCACGAGATCGCGCGCCGCGCCGACGCGCGGTTCGTCGCCTTCGAGGTCGCCGACGGGGAGGCCCACGAGGTCGCCGCCGAGCTCGAGGTCCTCGGCTACCGCGACGTCCGCGTCAGCGCCGACCTGTCCGGCCGCGACCGCGTCGTCGAGGGAGCGCGATGACGCCGGCCGAGGCGCTCCACGCGGGCCGGACGGTGATCCTCCCGACCGACACCGTCTACGGCCTCTGCTCGCTGCCGGACGAGGCTGCGGTCGAGGAGCTCTACCGAGTCAAGGGCCGCCGCGCGCGGCAGCCGACGGCGCTGGTCGCGGCGAGCCTCGACGCGCTCCTCGCCGCCGTCCCGGAGCTGCCGCCGGAGGTTCCGCGCGCGCTGCTTCCCGGCCCGTACACGCTCATCCTCCCGAATCCGGCGCGGCGCTTCCCCTGGCTGACGGGGGAGACGCCGGAGAAGATCGGTGTCCGCATCCCCAACCTGCCGCCGCAGACCCAAGCCGTGCTCCGCGAGGTCGGCGCGATCGTCGCCACGAGCGCGAACACGCCCGGTGGCCCCGACCCGCGCCGGCTCGAGGACGTGCCGCCGGAGCTCCGGAGCCGCGTCGCCGCAGCGGTCGACGGCGGCGAGCTCCCCGGCCGGCCCTCGACCGTGCTCGACCTCACCGGCCCGGAGCCGCGCGTCCTCCGCGAGGGAGCCGTCCCCGCGGAAGAGGCGCTCGCCGCCGTCAGCGCAGCACGACGCTGAGCGTCGAGGCGGCGACGTTCCCCGCCGCGTCGACGGCCCGCGCCCGCAGGCGGTAGCGGCCCGGCCGCAGCCCGCGTAGCCGGAAGACGTACGGCGCCGCGTACCGCACGCCGAGGCTCCGCTTCCCGAGCGTGAGCCAGACGCCGCCGACGCCGACGTCGTCGCTCGCGGTCACCGTGACCGTCCCGTCCGGCGAAGGCGGCGCGACCGACACCGCCGGCGGCGTCCGGTCGGGGCACGACGTCAGCGTCCCGGCGCGCGCGGCCTGCACCGCTGCGGCGATCGCCGGCTGCGACGGCTTTGCCATCCCGTTCGCGTAGTAGAGGCCCGACTGCCAGCCGACCAGGTCGCGCTCGTCCGTGAGGTGGAAGAGCATCAGCCCGATCACGTTCGGCTGGCACATCGCGATCTTCAGCGCCTGGGCGTAGTACGCCGCCTGCGTCGCCGGGTCGACCTGCGTCCAGCCCTGGATCTGCGTCCCCGTGTACACCCCAGCGAGCGCCGGCGGCACCGACGTCTCGACCCCGAACTCGCCGTAGAGGATCGGGAGCGTCGAGCCCTTCTGCGCGGTGCCGTCGAACGCGGCGCCGAGGAGCGCGACGAGCTTGCCGTAGTCGTCGACGCTGATCGTCGTCGAGTGCGGGTGCGTCATTGCCGGCGGCAGCGAGGACGTGTCCTCGTAGCCGTGCTCGTCGAAGACGTCCATGATCGGCGCCTGCCGGCCGCTCGCGCGGTACGCGGCGCCGAGGTCGCGGATGAAGGTGGTGGGGGAGTGCGAGAGCCGCGGGCCGCCCCAGTCGTTGCCGCGCGGGTCGAGCGCGCCGCCGATCACGAGCGCGGAGGGGCGGATCGCCTTGATCGCGTCGTAGCTCGACGCGAGCAGCCGCTCGTACGCGGGCGCGACGAGGTCGTTCCCCTGCGCATCGAACTGCGGCCACCAGTAGAGGTTCGAGTTGGCCTCGTTCCCGATCACGTACGCGGTCGCCGGCACGGCCGTGACGACGGACTGGACGAAGCGGACGAACTGCGCCTGCGACGCCGGATCGGCCGGGGTCGAGCGCCAGTTCGCGTTGTAGATCGCGAGGACGGGCTGCACGCCGCGCAGGTAACCGGCCGTTGCCGCCCGCTGCACCCGCATCAGCTGGGCGAGCGGCAGCGAGAGCTCGCCCGACGTCCACTGGACGCTCATCCGGATCCAGTCGAAGCCGTTCTCCTTCGCCAGGCCGGTCGTGAGGTCCGGGTCGCCCCAGACGACCGCGTCCTCGTCGACGCCGACGTGGAACGGCGTCCCCGCGCGGGCGGCGGCCGCCCCCAAGAGCAGCACGATGCTTGCCAGAGCCGCAGTGGCAAGGCCCCTCGACCAACTTGCCACTTCAAAACCATATCGCACCCGGCGGCCGAGACC
>JAFAIV010000154.1 GCA_019236545.1 Actinomycetota bacterium
ACGCGAGCCCAGAAGATCGCCCGCATCGCGTCGGAGGAATGCGTCCTGTTCGTCGATGACCTCGTCGAGGTGCTCGCCGACGCGGCGTTCCCCGCGGGCACCGAGCGCTGGCTGTACGCGCCACGCGACCACGAGTCGGCCGACGGCGCGATCCGGGTCTTCGCCGACTGGTCCGTCGTCCTCGCTCGCGTCCTCGAGCTGCGGGAGGCCGCGGGTGCTCGATGAGGCCGCGCTCGCCGCGATCGAGGCGGCGCTCGGCGAGCCGATCCGCGAGATCAGCCCGGTCAGCCCGGGCCGGAACAACGTCGTGGCCCGCGTCGTCCTGGAGAGCCGCTCGGTTCTCGCGAAGCGCTATTTCCGGCACGAGGGCGACCGGCGCGACCGGCTCGGCACCGAGTTCGGGATGCTGACGTTCCTCTGGCGCAACGGGATCCGCACGGTGCCGGAGCCGCTGGCCGCTGCTCCGGAGGCGGGCGTCGGGATCTACGAGCTCGTGGACGCCCGCAGGCTGCAACCCGGTGAGGTGACGCTGGACGACGGCCTGCAGCTGGCCGACCTGCTGGGACGCATGTCCGACCTCCGCGGAGAGCCGGGCGCAGCCGAGCTGCCGGTCGCCTCGGACGCGGCCTTCACGCTGGAGGCGTACCTCGACGGCCTCGACGCCCGGCTGAACCGCCTGCGTGCCGGCGACCCCGCCGTTCGGCCGTTCATCGAGGACGAGGTCGCGCCCGTGCTCGCGGCCGCGCGCGAGGCGCTCGCCGGAGCCGACCTCGCGGCAGAGACGCCGTGGCGGACGCCGAGCCCAGGCGACATCGGCTTCCACAACGCGCTCCGGCGACCGGACGGGTCGCTCGTGTTCGTGGACTTCGAGTACGCGGGCTGGGACGACGCCGCGCACGTGATCGCCAGCGCGTGCCTCCCGCCCGACGTGCCGCTCCCGGAGCGCTTCCACTCAGACGTCGTGGAGGCGCTCGTCGAGCGCCTCGGAGCCGACGACGGCCTGGCCGAGCGGGTCCGGCTCGTCTTCCCGCTCCTCGCGCTGAAATGGAGCCTCATCCTCCTGAACGAGTTCGCGCCGGTCGCGCGCGAGCGTAGAAGCTACGCCGGCGCGCTACCGGACGGCTTCGCGGACGAGCAGATCGAGCGGTCGCGCCGTCAGCTCGAGGTCGCGCGCCGTCTGGCGTAGACGACGGGCAGCGCCAGCACGAAGGCCGTGAAGGCGTAGAAGTAGTAGAACTGCATCGTCAGGTAGAAGAAGTTCGCGACGATCGTCCCCACGAGCGCGGCCGTCAGCCCGTAGGCGAGCGGCAGCACCGGCGCTCCCAGCAGCCTCCCCAGATGCCGTGACGCGCGCAGCCGCAGGAACAGGTAGCGCATGAACACGATCCAGAGCAGGAGCCCGACCAGGCCCGACTCGACGATCACGGACACCCAGAACGAGTGCGGGCCCCAGTTCGTCTTGCCGGTGACGAACTCGTAGTAGACCGAGAAGTTGTTCAGGCCGAGCCCGAGCAGCGGGTGCAGGTGGAGCGTGTCGCCGATGAACGAGTAGACCGCGAAGTGCGCGTTCGCGTCGCCGCCGTTCGTCTGGACGCGCGACTTGAGGACGACCGCGAAGAAATGGCGGCGCGAGTAGCCCACGTACGCGAGGATCAGGACGAGCACGCCGAGCGGCAGGAGCAGCGCGCGCGACCAGAGGAAGCGCCGGTACGGGATCGCCAGGATCAGCGCGCCCGCGATCAGGCCGGCGGCGCCGCTGCGCGAGAGCGTCGCGATCAGGACGAGCAGCAGGAACACGAGCACGCCGGCGAGCGGCCACTTCCACTTGTGCCCGCGCGGGAGGCGCAGGTACACGGGCGTCAGCATCAGCAGCGGGATGTCGAGCATCACGCCGAGGTGGTTCGGGTCGCCGGTGAGCGCGTTCGGGCGGTAGATGCTCGCGCCGTTGACGGCGCCGTAGATGTTGATCGAGCTCGCGCCGCCGGTCAGCGGCGAGAGGACGAGGCTGTCGAGGTTGTGCCCGGCGCGCGCCGCGAGCAGCTGCAGGATCCCGTAGATCCCGTTCACGACGAACCCGGCCGTGAACCAGCCGAGCGCGCGCCAGTAGTACCGCGTCCCACGCCGCACGAGCACGTCGATCGCGGCGGCGAGGAAGAGGAAGTGGATGACGAACTTCACCATCCCCTTCGCGAACTGGCTCAGGCCCTGCTGCGTCTCGATGTCGAAGTAGCCGAACAGGTAGACGAGCAGGAACGCCGTGAAGAAGCCGAGGACGACGATGCTCGTCTTCGGCGCCGGCCGCCGCTCGGTCAGGCCGAATGCGACGAGGAAGAGGATGGCGAGCACGTCGCTGATCCCGATCTGACCGCCAAAGCTCCAGTGCACCTTCTCGAACGTGGCGACGAAGAGCGTCCCGAAGAGGAGGCCGTCGACGACCCGGGACACGCGGAGCGTGCGCGGGCGGGCGACGGTGGCGGCGACGGCGGTCAAGTCAGGCTCCTCAGCAGGTCGGCGAGCTCCTCGATGCGCCTGCCTCGGGAGAGGCGATCGTGCCATTCCGGCGTCAGCGACGGCGCCTCGAGCCGTCCCTCGCGCCATTGCGCGTGGAGGCCGCGCAGCGCCTCGCTCAGCGCCGGCACGTCGTCGGGCGCCGCGACGACCCCCGCGCCGGTGTCGCGGATCAGCTGCGCGGCGGCGCCGTCGGGCGGGACGGCGGCGAGGACGGGCCGCTCGGCCGCGAGGTACTCGAAGACCTTGCCGCTGAGGACGCCGCGGCCGCGGCCGCCCGCGTCGGGGATCAGGAGCAGGAGCGCCTCCGAGTCGCGCTGGAGCTCCAGAGAGCGGCGGCGCGGCACGTAGCCGGTCTCCTCGAGCGTCACGCCGAGCTCCTGCGCGAACGCGCGGTCATCGGCGCGGAGGTCGCCGACGAAGCGGACGACGACGTCGTCGAGGCCGCTCTCGGCGACGGCTCGGAGGAACGGCTTCGGGTCGCGCTTGCCGAAGAACGAGCCGGCGTGCGTGATCCGGAAGCGGTCGCTCGCGTGGTGCTCGAGGCCGGCGAAGTCGTCGAAGTCGCAGCCGTTCGCGATCGTCACGACCGGGCCCTTCGGAGAGAGGCCGCGCGCTTCCGCCGCGATCGCGTCCGCCGCCGCGACGATGGCGTCCGCGCGCGAGGCGACGAGCTTCGCCACCTGCGCGCCGGTCGCCTCCTTCAGGCGGACGAGCCGCGACTCGGCACGGCGGTGGGGGTGCGCGAGCAGCGAGTCGCGCAGGTCGGCGACCCACTTCGCGCCGGTCGCCTTCTGCACCGCGGCGCCGACGAGGTGCACCGAGCCGGGCGGCGAGGTCGTCAGCACGACGTCGATCCCCTCGCGCTTCGCGATCCGGATCGCCGCCGGGATCGCGACGGCGCTCCACGGCGCGTTCTCGTCCGGGACGAGCAGTCGTCGCCCGAGCAGCGCGGCCTGCGTCTGGACGCGCGCGAGCCCCTCCTTCCCGCGCAGCCGGTCGGCGGGACGCTCCCCGCGCGGTCCGACGTAGCGGACGCGGTGCACCCACGCCTGCGTCGGCAGCTCGAGCGCGTCGTCGCGGTGCTCCGTCCCCGTGTCGTCCGGGGCGAGCACGTGCGTCTCGATCCCGTGCGCCGGGAGGTGGCTCGCGAACTTCAGCGGCCGCTGGACGCCGCCCCCGCCCCCCGGCGGGAAGTAGAACGTCACGAGCAGCAGCTTCACGGGGCCACGGTAAAGACGACGTAGCGGTCGTCGGCGTAGACGCGCCTCACCCCCAGCGCAGCCACCGCGGCGACCGGCCCGCCCCGGCGGAGGACGATCACGGAGGCGTGCCAGGTGCGCGCGAGCGCGAGCGACGGCTGCCGGAAGAAGCGGAGAACGGCGCGCTTCCGGACCGCGACCTGGTTCGGCCGCGTGTTCGCCACGTGCACCGGCGGCAGCCCGACCGCGTACAGCGGCGCGAACGCCGTCGCGCGGTAGCTCGTCTCCAGGTCGGCGAGCACGACCGAGCGCGCCGGGACGTCGCGCTGGAGGAAGCGGATCAGGCCCGGCGTCAGCGCGTAGCCGTCGCGCGGGGTCTGCGCGCTCCAGTTCGCGAAGCCGTGGATCGCGACCGGGAGGACGAAGAGCGCCGCCGCGAGGAGCGCGGTCAACGAGCGGTGACGCCGCCCGGGCTCGCCGCGGCGGCCGGAGAGCGCGGTGCCGAGGGCGAGCGCCGCGGCGCCGCCGTACAGCGCGATCCATGCCGCGATCGCCGGCGCGTGGTGCTGCGTCCTGAGGCCGAAGTCGCCCGGGTACTCCAGCTGCAGCCAGATCCCGAGGCCGACGGCGGCCGCCAGGGCGAGGACGCGCGAGAGGCGGGCGAGCACGAGCGCGCCGCCCGCGAACGCGAACGCGAACGGGACGAACCCGGCGGCGCGCCGCGACTGGGAGAGCGAGACGGCGTCCGAGAAGCGGACGAAGAGGAACGGCCAGAGCTCGAGCGCGAGGATCGCGACTGCTCCGCCGAGCACGAACGCGGCCCAGCGCCGCCGCCGCGCGAGCACCGCCACCGGCACGAGGACGAGCGCTGCGATCGCCACCGACCCCGTCCGCGCGACGACCTCCGGCGCGAGCGCGTAGCTGTGCAGCGAGTGGACGACGAGGTCGTGGCGGTAGTGCGCGAGGCTCGCCGCGAGCTGCTTCGGGCCGGGGTTCACCGACACGCTCTGCCGTGCGATGGGCCGCAGCCAGACGAGGACGAGCGCCGTCGGCAGCCCGAATGCGGCGACGCCGATCAGCCCTTCGCGCCAGTCCGCGCCGCGCGCGAGCGCCGCGCGCGCGACGACGAACGCCGCCAGCGGGATCCAGAGGAAGAGCGCGTACGTCGGGTGGACGAACGTCAGGCTCCCGGCGAGCGCCGCGACGGTCGCCCCGGCCTGCAACGACGGCTCGCGAACGAAGCGGAAGAACAGCGCGATCCCCGCCGGGACGAGCAGCTGCCGCGCGGCCGTCCCTGGCTCCCAGAGCGTCACGTAGGCGCCGCCGTTGCCCGGCGCGAGCAGGATCAGGGCGACCTGGCCGAGCGTCGTCGCGACCCCGAGCGCGGTCGACCGGAAGACGGCGACGCCCATCTCGAAGGCGAGCAGGAGCGCGAGCGGCGCGAGGATGCTCGACTCGTGCAGCGCGACCTGCGTCGGGTCGACCCCGCCGACCTTCGCCACGAGCGCGAGGAACGCGTGCCAGAGCGGGAACGCGTAGCCCGGGTGGAGCCCGCCGCGCCGGAACTCCCCGACCGCGTGCAGCGAGAGCGCGCCGAGGTCGTCGAGCTTCCGGATCCGACCGAGGTGGAAGAGCGCGTCGCCGGCGACGACGCCCTCGATGAACCAGAGCGCGCCGCCGAGTGCCAGGCCGGCGAGGACGATCGCGCCGCGCACGCGAGGCGACTCCGGCCGCTGCCGTCGCCGCGCCGCCGGGAAGAAGGCGACGGCCCCGGTCGCGAGAACGAGCGCGAGCGTCAGGTCGAGCGAGCCGTGGAGGGCGACGGTGATCGCGAGCGCGCCCGCGACGAGCGCGCAGGTCCACGCGAGCGCGGGCGCGGCGCCCCGCAGGCCGAGCGCGTGCGCGACGAGGCGGCCCGGCAGAAGGACGACGAGCGTCGCGGCGACGAGCCGCAGCCAGAGCCCGAAGCCGTCCCCGGCCGGGAGGAGGTACGCGATGCCGAGCAGCGGCAGCGCGCCGAGGAGCGGCGGGACGCGGAAGCTCATTCCTGCGCCGTCCGCGGCTCCGCCGTGTGGCGCACCGCCTCCCAGCCGACGATCGCCGCGCCCGGCAGCGAGACGGCGATCGTCACGACGAAGAACAGGAACCCGGTCGAGAACGCCGCGTCCGCGCCGACGCCGAGCGTCCCCAGGAAGCTGACGAAGAACGACTCGCGGATCGCGAGGCCGTTGATCGTGAACGGGACGAGCATCACGAGGAAGAGCAGCGGCCCCATCACGTAGTACGGCCGCGGCGACAGGTCGACGCCGACCGCCTTCCCGCTCGCCCAGATCGCGAGCACGCGCGCGGCCTGGACGGCGAGCGTCAGCGAGAACATCCCCGCGAGGACGCCGCGGTCGCCGCGGAAGGAGTGCAGCGCGACGTAGACCTCGCGCAGCGGCCGCTCGAGCCGGACGGCGCGCAGGAGCGGGCGGACTCGGTGGAGCAGCGGGTGGAGCCGGGTCGAGAAGAGCACAACCGCGCCGACGACGGTGCCGACGACGAGCGCGAGCTCGAGCCAGAGGTAGCCGCCGACGGAGTAGCGGCCGACCGCGATCGCGAAGCCGACGGCCGCGAGGACGAGCGTCGTCGCGCCGCCGAGGCCGCGCTCGAGGATGACCGTCGCGGCGGCGGCCGCGCCCGAGCCGCGATGGCGGCGCGACGTCTCGTAGATCCGGGTCGCATCGCCGCCGAGCGAGGTCGGCAGCACCTGTCCAGCCGCGTAGGCGACGAAGCTCGTCCGGATCAGCCACGGCAGGCGCTCGTGGACGCCGCGCGCCGCGAGGAGCTCGCGCCACCGCCACGCGAGCGGCCAGACGGAGCCGGCCATGATCGCGCAGGCGAGGAGCCACCAGCCGACGCGCGCGTGCGCCAGCAGGTGGCCGGTGCGGCCGAGGTCGATCTTCCAGACGATGTACGCGGTGCAGAGGCCGGTGACGACGAGCGTCGACCCGGCCCGCACGAGCCGGGCGCGGCTCATGCGACGGCCTTGGCCTGTGTCGTGACGAACTCGACGAGCCGCGCGGCCTCCTCGGCGGCGGCGGTCGCCTCCGCGCGGCTCGCGCCGGCCGCGAGGACGGCGCCCGCCCGGTCGGACGCGCGGCGCAGCTCGGCGAAGGTGTGACCGGGACGGCGGTAGGCGACGACCGAGCGGACTCCCGGCACGGCGCGCGCGGCCTCGAGCCCCCGCGTCTCCAGCAGCTCACCCGGCGGCGAGACGAGGAAGCGGACGCAGGCGCCGCCGGCGAGCGGGAGCGGGCGCAGCCGCTCCTCCGCCACGTCCTCGCCGAGCGCGGCGGCGACAGCGAGGTCGTCGGGGTCGACGCCGGTCGCGACGCGGCAGAGCTCGGACTCGTGCCCGCCGCCGGTGCGCGCGGAGAGCTTCGCGAGCAGCGGCCCGTCGGGGCCAAGGAGCACCTGTGCGATCACCGGGCCGTTCCGGACCTCCAGCGCCTCCGCGGCGGCCGCGACGAGGTCGGCCGCGCCATCGGGGTCCTCCGCGGGCCACGCGTGCGCGAGCGGGACGCCGAAGGCCGGCGGCGGCGCCTGCTCGCGATCGTGGACGAGCAGCGGGACGAGCCGGCCGTCGAGGGCGAAGGCGAGCACCTCGACGAGTCGCGAGCCGACGAGCTCCTCGACGAGGCAGTAGTCGTCGTGCGACTCCGCGAGCGCCATCGTCGCGGCGGCAGCGAGCTGGTCGCGGTCGGCGGCGCGGGCGACACCGCGCTCGCCGAGCCGGTCGGGGGCCTCGACGACGCACGGGTAGCCGAGCTCGTCCGCCGCGGCGAAGAGCTCGTCGAGCGTGCGGCAGACGCGCGAGCGGGGCTGCGGGAT
>JAFAIV010000240.1 GCA_019236545.1 Actinomycetota bacterium
GCGCTCGCGCTCTGCCGCCGCCTCGGCGAGCTCCTCGGCGCGGACGTCGACCTGGACGAGCTCGAGCGGGCCTCGGCCGAGTACACCGAGCAGGTGAGCGAGGCCGTCTCCGCCGACGCGGAGACGCAGGCGTACGTCGAGGAGCTGGAGCGCCGCGTCGACCTGCTCGAGGCGGCGGAGGACCTGCCGAGCGGCGACACGCTCGCGGCGGAGCTGACGCGCTACCTGCGCGAGCGCGAGGCCAACGGCGACGAGCCGCTCGACGACGCGGCCGACGGCCCGGCGAGCTAGCTAGGCCGCTTCGGGCGGCGCTTCGCCCGTCGGCTCCGGACGCGCGGCCGCCTCGGCAGGCTTCCGCGTGCGACGGCGGCGCGGCTTCGGCTTCGGCGCCTCGTCGCCTTCGGCGGCGGGCTCAGCCGGCTCGGCCTCCGCCGCGGGTGCGTCGTCCTCCGTGGGCTGCTCGCCGTTCTCGGGCGCGGCCTGCACGGCGCCCTCGACCTGCGCGCCGCCCTTCTTCTTCCGGCGGCGCCGCCGGCGGGAGCGGCCGGAGGTCTGCTTCGGCGCGGGGAGGTTCTCGGAGAGCGCGAGCGCCACGTCCTGGATCGAGCCCAGCTGCTCGCGCGCCTCCTCGAGGAGCTTCGTCGCGCGCGGGGTGTAGCCCTCCGCCGACGCGAGCAGGGCCGCGCCGACCGGCAGCGGCAGCTCCATCGCGGCCTGGACGAGCTTCACCGCGTTCTCCTCGTGGCGGTGCCCGCGCGAGTTCGCGAGCGCGCCCAGCAGGCGCTTCGCCTCGGGGTACTCCGCCGACGCGCGCCGGTCCTGCACCTTCCGCGTCGCGCGCGCCATCCGCCACGTCCAGCGGGCGAGGATCTGGTCGGGCGCGTCCGGCTTCCCCTCCGCGATCGCGCGCAGGAGGATCCGGATCCCCGGCAGCCGCTCCTTCTCCCAGGTCGGCGCCTGCGTCACGAGCGTGACGAGGTCGTCGAAGTCGGCGCGCTCGACGGTCATCGAGACCCGGTCCTGCAGCGCCATCATCCGCAGCCGCCGGTTCGGGTTCTCCGCTGCGGCGGTCGAGAGGAACTGCTCCAGCGCGCCCTTGCTCGCGCGGCCCTCCGTCAGCTTCTGGACGAACGAGGCGCGCTCGTCGAAGCGGATCTGGCGGCCGGCGATCGTCGCCCAGTAGCGCTGCTCGTCCTCGTCGAGGAAGCGCGGGTCGACGCGCTGCCACTCGCGTTGGATGACGCCGATCCGGCGGCGGACGTCCGGCGTGACCGGGACGAGCCACGGGGCCGGCGTCAGGCGGCGGCGCGCGCGGCGCTGGGAGCGGCGGCGTGGCGCGGGCGTGACGCGGGCGCCCTCGCGGTAGAAGTCCGCGTCGAGGAGCGAGTGAAGGGACACGACGCGCTCGTTGTGCGTCGCGCCCTTCGGGACGAAGTCGACGACGATGCCGGCCTCCTTGCGCGGGTGGAGGCGCATGATGCGGCCGATCCGCTGCTGGTAGACGCGCTTCGACGCCGTCGGCGCGAGGTGCATGCAGACCGTCGCGCGCGGCGAGTTCCAGCCCTCGGCGAGCAGCTGCGCGTTGATCAGGACGTTGATCTCGCCGCGCTCGTAGGCCGCGAGCGTCTCGGCGAGGCGCACCGGCGGCGTCCTCCCCGACACGGCCTCGGCCTTCAACCCGGCTGCGCGGAACTCCTGCGCGAGGTTGTACGCGTGGTCGACGCCGGCCGCGTAGACGATTCCCGGCGTGTTGTCGAAACGGTCGCGGTAGAGGCTCGCCGCGGCCTGGTTCAGCGCCTGGTGGTCGAGGGTCTTGGCCAGGATCTCCTGGTCGAAGTCGCCGCCGACGATCGGCACCGAGTTGATCGCCGCGACCGGCGGGACGCGGAGGCAGCGGAGCGGCGCGATCAGGCCGCGGCGGGCGGCGTCCTGCAGCGGCAGGTCGTCGACGGAGGCGGGGAAGACGTCTGAGACCTGCTTCGCGATCAGCTGCTCGGTCGCCGTCATGCCGATGTAGAGCGGCTCCGGGAACGAGCGGATCGCGGCGGAGGTCTTCTCGCCGAGCGCGGTGTGCGCCTCGTCGCAGATGACGAGCTGGTACGCGTCTCGGTCGAGCGAGTCGACGTGGCGCGCGAACCAGGCGTACGTCTGGATCGTGAGCGGGTTCCGCTTCGAGCTGCGCATGCCGCGCTCGAGCGCGTCGGCGAACCGGTCGCGGTAGCCCTCGGCAGTGAGGTCGCGGTCGAACTGGGAGACGAGCAGGCGCCGGTGCGTGAGGATCAGGACGCCGAGCGAGCGGGCCGCCTCGACGAAGCCGGCGGCGGCGATCGTCTTGCCGGACGCGGTCGGGTGGCGGAAGCGGTAGCGGCGAATCGCGCCCGGGTCCTCGCCGACCGGCTCCTCCGGCTCGTCGTCCTCGCCGTCGCCCGAGACGACGAGCGTGGAGTCCTCGTCCTCATCCTCCGCCTCCTGCTCGGCGAGGTCCTCGGCCGTCTCGTGGTGGCCGTTCCCGTTCGTGAAGCCGGGCTCGTCCTCGCGCTGGGCGGCGGCGATCAACTCCGTGAGCATCCCGGCGAGCGCGTCGACCTGGTGGCGGCGCAGCGTCGTCCCGGCGGCGGTGTGCGGCTCCTCCTCGGCGAGGACGCGCTCGAGCCCGAGCATCAGGCCGAACCGCACTTTCCACGTCGGGGACGGCTCCTTCAGCCCGACGCCGATCTCGGCCAGCGCCTCGTCGAGCGCGCGCCGGCGCGCAGTCCCCGGCGCGAGCACCTGCGCGACCTCCTCGCCGTCCCGGAGGAACGGCTCACCCGCCCACGTCCCTGCGTGGGTAGCGGCGGCGACGAGCGCGTCTGCCGCCTCCGATGCAATCGTCGGCTGCTGAGTCGTTTCCTGCATATGCGCAGCACGCTTCGGTGCTGCAGGCCCTTCCAAAGGAGCGCGCTCGACTGGTTCCCCTCTAGCGAGCGACGCCATATCAAGCATACCCCGAAGGGGGTTAGCGTCAACCTGTACTTACAGGCCCATGCCGCCGAAGACGGCGAATGGGTTGCCCGCCGCGACCTCCCAGACGAGCTCGCCGCCCGGCTCGACCTCGCCGCCGAGCTTGCGTGAGAGCTCCACCGCGTCCTCGTGGTTCGCGGTGCCGACGATCACGTACTGGGCCTGCCGCTGGGGCTTGTAGCCCTCCGACTCGAGCTGGTCGGCGAGCTTCTCGGCGTCGTCGCGCGTGCGCGCCTCGATCCGGACCTCCCACGGCGCCCAGCCGCGGTCGAGCTCCTCTTCCTCCCACGTCTCCGCGGGAGGCTCGCCGTCCCAGCGCTGCTCGCCGTGGAGCCAGTGCTCGACGCTGCTCGTCCGCGCCTCGATGCCGTGCTCGCGCAGCTCGGCCTCGACGATCGCCTTGGCCTGCTCGGCCGCGGCGCGGGAGGACGCGTAGACGAAGACGGTGTCCTCGTCGCGGGTGACGGCGAGGCGGTGGTTCTCGAGGTCGCGCGCGAGCTCGCGCGCCTCTGCGCCGAGGCCCGCGCCGAGCCGCTCGAGCAGCCCCCCCGCGTGGTCCTCCTCGACCTCGATCCGGATGCGCCAGTCGTCAGGCACTAGCCGGGATCTTGCCGAAATCGGCAAGCGTCCCGCCGGTGACCCGTTCCGAGATGCCGGTCTGGTCGAGGTGCTTCGTGATCCCGCCAAGGTGGAAGGGGTAGCCGGCGCCGAGGATGACGCAGGCGTCGAGGTCGGCCGCGCTGCCGACGGCGCCCTCCTCGAGCATGTGGCGGATCTCGTCGGCGGCCGCCTCCAGCACCGCCTCTCGGATCTCCTCGACCGTCTTGCGGGCGTCTCCGGTGGCGACCGGCTCCTCGCCGTTCGCGATCGCGGCGAGCGCGGGGGAGAGGGGGAAGCGGTCGGGGTAGGCGGCGTGCATCGTCTCGAGGACGTGGTTCGCGACGCGCGGGCCGACCATCATCAGGAGGACGGACGGCGCCATCGGCATCCCGAGGCCGAGCATCGCCTCGTCCGTCTCCTCGGTCGTGTTGCCGTTCTCGATCGCGTCCATGAGCGTGCGCGAGACGCGCGTGAGCACGCGGTTGACGACGAAGCCGGGGAAGTCGCCGACGATGACGCCGCGCTTCTTCAGCTTCTTGACGACGTCCCAGGCGGTGGCGAGCGCCTCGTCGGAGGTGCCTGGGTGGCGGACGATCTCGACGAGCGGCATGACCGCGACCGGGTTGAAGAAGTGGATGCCGACGTCGGCGCCCATCTCCTCGACCGAGAGCGACGACGTGTTCGTCATCAGGAGCGCGTCGTGCGCGACCTTGCGCACCTCTCCGAAGACCTCGCGCTTGACCGACATCTCCTCGAAGACCGCCTCGAGGACGATGTCGCAGCCGGCGAACTGCTCCCAGCCCGTGCCGCCGTCCACGAGCGTCGCCAGGAACGGGTCGCGCTCGCCGACGTCCTCGCGGATCGTCATCAGCGCCTCGTCGACGCGCGACTGCTCGAGGTCTCGCAGGACGACCGGCACCTTCATACGCTTCACGAACAGCGTCGCGATCTGGGTCGCCATCAGGCCCGCGCCGACGATGCCGACCTTCTCGACCTTGCGCGGCTTCGCGTCCGGGAGCGCCTTCGGCCGCTTGGAGCCGCGCTCGACGACGGTGAACGCGTAGACCGCGGCCTGCGCCTGCGGCGACGCCATCAGCTCGCCGAGCGCCTGCGCCTCTGCCTCGTAGCCCTCCTCGATGCTCCAGTGCTGCGCGCCTTCGATCAGGTCGAGCGCGAGGTAAGGCGCCCGCGTCGCGCCGTGGACGGCGTCGTCGACGCGGTTCCGCACCTTGCGCAGAAAGTCCTCCGCGCCTGTCCAGTCCGGACCGGTCC
>JAFAIV010000174.1 GCA_019236545.1 Actinomycetota bacterium
CGGTGACCCCGGCGACCGACGTCTACTCGCTCGGGATCGTCCTCTGGGAGCTCCTGACCGGCGAGGTCCCGTTCCCCGGCGACAACTTCGTCACGGTGGCGCTGCGCCACATCAACGAGCAGCCGCCGAGCCTGCCGGAGGTGCGGCCGGACATCCCGCCGCGGCTTGCAGCCGCCGTCGACCGCGCGCTCGCCAAGGATCCGCGCGACCGCTTCGGGACGATGGGCGCGTTCGCCGCGGAGCTGCAGGCGTGCCTCGACGAGCTGGAGACCTTCGACCCGGAGCGGACGATCGTGAGCATGCCGGCGGTCCCGCTGCCCGCGCCGGCGCGGCGCCCGGTCGCGCGGCGGCGGCGCTCCCCGCATCGGACGCTGGCGCTCGCGGTGATCGTCCTCGTCGCGCTTGCCGCGATCGCCGCCGGCGTCCTCGGGCTCGGCGGCGGCGGCTCGCACGGCGGCGGCTCGAGCGGCGGCGGCGCGTCCTCGGGGAAGCCGGTCGCGCTGCGCGGCGTCGGCGACTTCGACCCGCAGGGCTCCGGCGGCGAGCACGGCGACACCGCGTCGCAGGCCACGGACGGGAGCCCGTCGACCTTCTGGTACACGGAGACGTACGCCAGCCCGGCCTTCGGCGGCCTGAAGCGCGGCGTCGGCCTCGTCGTCGACGCGGGCGCCTCGACCGCGCTGAAGTCCCTCACCGTCCACTCGCCGACGCCCGGCTTCCAGGCTGCCGTGCTCGCCGGCGACTCCCCGAGCGGCCCGTTCTCGAGCGACTCCGGCCCGGAGAACGTCGGCACGTCGACCACGTTCGCGCTGAGCGGGAGGTCCGCGCGGTACTACGTCGTCTGGATCACGCGCCTGCCGCCGGGGGACAAGGCCGAGATCTCCGAGGTCGCCGGGCGGCGCTAGCCGGGGGCGGGGAGCTCGATCGAGAACGTCGAGCCGCGGCCGGGCTCCGAGTCGACGCCGATCCGGCCGCCCATGCGCTGCACGAGCTCGCGCGAGATGTAGAGGCCGAGCCCGCTGCCGCCGACGCCGCGGGTCTGCTGCGGGTCGAGGCGGTAGAACTTCTCGAAGATCCGCGCCTGCTCGGCCTGCGGGATGCCGAGGCCGCGGTCGCGGACGGCGATCCGGGCGCGGCCGTCGCCGCGGCGGAGCTCGACCACGACCTCGCCGCCGTCGGGCGAGTACTTCACGGCGTTGTCGACGAGGTTGACGAGCACCTGCCGCAGCTTGTCCTCGTCCGCGATCGCGCGCACCGGCTCGTCGCCCTCCAGCCGCAGCTGAACCTTCTCGGGCGCGCGCACGCGCGCGGAGGCGACGACGCTCTCGGCCAGCGCCTGCAGGTCGGTCTCCGACGGCGAGACGTCGACGCGGCCGCCGTCGAGCTGCCCGGCGAGGAGGATCTGGGAGACGATGGCGGTAAGGCGCTCGGTCTCGCTCTCGATGATCTCGAGGAAGGTGCTCCGCTGCTCGGGCAGCAGATCGAGGTCGGGCCGGCGCAGTGTGCGGGCCGCGCCGTAGACCGCGGCGAGCGGCGTCCGGAGCTCGTGTGACGCGGTCGCGACGAAGTCGTTCCGCGCCCGCTCGAGCGCCTGCTCCTCGCTGACGTCGCGGACCGCGTAGACGGCGCCCGCGTCGAAGGCGACGCCGGCGATCGCGAGCCAGCGCTCCCCGTCCGGTGCGGCGAACGGCACCGTCACCGGCCGGGCCCGCTCCGGCGCGTCTGCCGCGGCGAGCGTCACCTGGCCCGCGAGCTGCTCCCAGCCCGGCAGCGCCTCGTTCGCCCGGCGGCCGATCGCGTCGGCCTCGTCGAGGCCGGTGATGGCGGAGATCGCAGTGTTCCAGTAGCGGATGCGGCCGCCGTGGTCGAGCAGGACGACGCCGTCGCCGACGTACTCCAGCGCGAGGGCCGCGTCGGCGCGCAGCTCCGCCTCGCGGTAGAGCCGGGCGTTGTCGACCGCGACGGCCGCGCGCTCGGCGAGCTGGAGCGCGAGCTCGAAGTCCTCCTGCGTCAGCGTCCGCTCGCCCTCGGTGACGAGGGTGAGCGCGCCGAGCGTCTCCGCCCCGACCGTCAGCGGCACCGCGATCCAGCTGCGGAGGTCGGTCCTGGCCACGATCTCGGCCGTCTCCGGGTCGGCCTGCGCCGCCTGCTCGAGGAGGTCGCGCGGGATCTCGGCCATGAACTGCGGCTCGCCTTCCCGGATCACCCGGGCGACGCCGGTCTCGTCCTCGATCCGCGGCTGCGACCGCGCCTGCATCTCCTCGGCCCACCGCCGCCGCTCCGGATCCTGGTGCGCGACGACGATCCGCTCGATCCGGCCGTCCGACGCGAGCATGTCGAGGGCGCACCAGTCGCCGAGGGTCGGCACCGCGAGCTCCACGAGCCGCGAGAGCGTCCGCTCGTAGTCGAGCGAGGAGGCGAGGATCGCCGTCGCCTCGCCGAGGAACGCGAGCCGCCCGCGCAGGTCGCGCTCGGTCTGGAGGAGGCGCGCCCGCTCGAGCGCGACCGCGGCCTGTCGGGCGAGCGCGGCCTTCAGGGCGCGCCGCTCCTGCGGGAACTCCTGGTCGGTCGAGAAGGAGAAGACGATGCCGCCGATGACGCCGCGCTCGACCACGAGCGGGAGGCAGGCGAGGCCGTGGCCCGGCTGGGAGCGGTTGACAAGCTCGGGGTAGCGCTCGTCCCGCTCGCGCTCGCTGTGGACGAAGACGCCCTCGCCGGTGCGCACGGCCTCCGAGAGCGGGAAGTTCCCCGCGACCGGGAAGCGTCGGAACGGGTCGATCCAGCGCAGGTCGTAGCCGGTGGACGCGAGTAC
This sequence comes from Actinomycetota bacterium, assembly GCA_019236545.1. Classification (GTDB taxonomy): domain Bacteria; phylum Actinomycetota; class Thermoleophilia; order Gaiellales; family Gaiellaceae; genus Palsa-739. The sequence goes on from JAFAIV010000174.1 coordinate 2,813, forward strand.
CTCGAGCCACTCGCCGTCCTCGCTCAGCATCGCGATCAGCCCGGCCCGCGCCTCGGCCGCCGCGACGCCGACGCCGAGCGTCGCGTCGAGGACCTCCTGCGGGGTCAGCGCGGTGGCGAGTGCCTCGGCGACGCGCTGCAGGCGCTGCGCGTTGTCGAGGGCCTGCTCCGACCGGCGCTGCGACGCGCGCTGTCGCACGATGAGGCTGCTCCCGAAGAGGGCGGCGACCACGAACGAGACGAGCGCGAAGATCCCGTCGCCGCTGAAGCCGAACGAGTGCCGCGGCGGGAGGAAGAGATACGTGAAGAGGACGAACGAGATCGCGGCCGCCAGCAGCCCCGGCGCGAGTCCGCCACTGGCGGTGGCGGCGAGCACGACGACGAGGTAGAGCAACGCGGGCGTCGCGGTGTGCGGGTGCGCGAACGCGAGCAGGGAGACGATTCCCGCGCCCGCGAGCGCGATCGCCGTGCCGCCGATCGCGCGGCGGAAGAGCGAGCGGGTCGCGGCCGCCTGCGCCGCCGGCTGCGTCACGACTGTCTCTGTCACGTCCCCCCGGGTGCCTCCGGATGCGTAGCGTGCCATTCCTCGGCCAGTTCGCGCAGGCCGGGACCGTCGACGCGGATCGAGTCGCGCGCGTGCAGGCGCATCCGCGCGGCGAAGTCGCGGTCGTGGCGCTTGAGGATCCCGCGCGCCGCGTACTGCGCGCCCGTTGCCAGCGCAGCCACGCGCGCGCCCGCGGGCGAGTGGTGCTTGCGCCAGTAGCGGTGCCGGCTGCGCCACATCTCGTTGATCCGCCGCTCGGGGATGCCGGAGCTGAACTGCGACTCGTGGTGGACGACCGTGACCTCCGGGAAGTACTGGACGCGCCACGCGGCGGTCTGGAGGCGGTACTGGAGATCGACCTCCTCCGAGTAGATGAAGAAGTCCTCGTCGAACAGGCCGACCTCGTCGAGCGCTTCGCGGCGGAGGAGCAGGGCGGCGCCCATGACCCAGTCGACGTCGCGTGTCGTCGAGCCGCCGGACTGGACGACGCCGGCGCGGCTCAGCGAGACGAAGCCGAGGACCGCGCGGAGCGGGGTCGGGAACTTCCACGCCGAGTGTTGGAGCCGCCCGTCCGGGTAGACGAGCCGCGGCCCGAGCGCGGCCACGCGCGGGTTCGCGTCCATGTGGGCGACCATCCGCGCGAGGCCCCAGTCGTCGCTCGTCGTGTCCTCGTTGAGGACGTAGACGTAGCGGCCGGTCGTCTCTTGGATGACGCGGTTGTGGTTCTCGCCGAACCCCGCGCGGTGGCGCTGCTCGATCACGCGGACGTGCGGGAAGAGCGCGTGGACGGCGCCGGCCGAGCCGTCGTCGGACGCGTTGTCGAGGACGACGATCTCGGCGTCGACGCCGCCCAAGGGCGCCTTCGGCGCCCGGTCTCCGGGCCGGGCATCGCCGGCCCGGCCGGCGATGCTTCCAGCCCCCAGCGAGTCGAGGCACGCGAGCAGGAGCTCCCGCGAGCTCGTGTTGACGATCGAGATGGAGACGTCGGGCACTAACGGGCGAGCCCGCGCGCGACGAGCGCTTCGCGCGCCGCGTCGACGGCGTCCTCGGCCTGCTGACCCTCGAGCCAGGCGAGCAGGTCGTTCATCCCGTCCTGGAACGAGATCTCGGCCTTGAAGCCGAGCAGTTCCTCCGCGAGGCGCGTGTCCGCGTAGCAGTGGCGGATGTCGCCGGCGCGGTACTGGTACGCGATCTCCGGTTCGACCTGCTTGCCGAGGCCGCGGGCGATCGCCTCGGCCACCTGGAGGATCGACGTCGGCCGGCCGGTGCCGAGGTTGACCGTGCGGCCGTCGGCGCCGTCGCGGGTGAGCGCGAGCGCGCAGCCGCGGGCGAGGTCGCGGACGTCGATGAAGTCGCGCGTCTGCCTCCCGTCCTCGAAGACGACCGGCGGCCGGTCGTTGAGGAGCCGCGAGGAGAAGATCGCCGCGACGCCGGTGTACGGGTTCGAGAGCGCCTGCCGCTCGCCGTAGACGTTGAAGAAGCGGAGCGCGACCGCCGGGATGCCGTACGCCGCGCCGACCGAGAGGAAGAGCTCCTCGTGGTCGCGCTTGCCGACGGCGTAGACGGACGTGGGCCGGAGCGGCTTCGCCTCGCTCGTCGGCTCCGGCTCGAGCGGGCCGCCGTCGTCGCCGACGACGTCCCACTCCCGCGCGGCGAGCTGGCTCTCCGGCCGGATCCCGGGCGCGATCCCGGACTCGCCGGTGCGCGGGTTGCGGTACTGGCCCTCGCCGTAGATCGACATCGAGGAGGCGACGAGCAGCTTGCGGATCTCGTCGCGCTTCTTCAGCACCTCCTCGAGCACGACCGCCGCGCCGATCGAGTTGACCGACGTGTAGCGCTCGATCTCGTACATCGACTGGCCGACGCCGACGGCCGCCGCGAAGTGGACGACGGTGTCGATCCCCTCGAGCGCGCGGGCGACCGCGTCGTGGTCGCGGACGTCGCCGACGTGAAGCTCCTCGGCGTCGTTCAGATAGCCGGGCCGCTCGCCCGTCGGGTGCACCTGGCGGTCGAGGTTGTCGAGCGCGCGCACCTCGTGGCCGTCGGCGAGGAGGCGGTCGGCGAGGTGGGAGCCGATGAAGCCGGCGCCGCCGGTGATGAGGACGCGCATGGCGGGGCGGAGGATAACGACGCCCGCCGCCCGCTCGGGCAGGCTAGGAGGTCGTGAGCGCGCACCCTCCGCTCTGGCGCAACCGCGACTTCGTCCTGCTCCAGCTCGGCCGGCTGCTCTCGACCGGCGGCTCGCAGGTGACGCAGATCGCGTACCCGCTGCTCGTGCTCGCCCTGACCGGTTCGCCCGCGAAGGCGGGGATCGTCGCCTTCGCCCGTACGGCGCCGATGTTCCTGCTCGCGCTGCCCGCCGGGATCCTCGCGGACCGCTGGAACCGGAAGCGGCTGATGATCGGCTCCGACATCGCGCGGTTGGCCGCGATCGCGGGCCTCGTCGTCGCCGTCGAGACCGGCGGGGTGCGCTTCTGGCAGCTCCCCCTCGTCGCGCTCGTGGAGGGGCTCGGGGCGAGCGTCTTCATCGCCGCCCAGGCGGGCGCCTTTCGCGCGGTCGTCCCGCCCGCGCAGCTCCCGGCAGCGGTGAACACGCAGACCGCGCGCATCGCGGCGGTTCAGGTCGGGGCGCCGCCGCTCGGCGGTCTGCTTTTCCAGCTCGGCCGCGCCCTTCCGTTCCTCATGGACGCGATCTCCTATCTCGCGTCGTTCGTCTCGCTGGCGCTGATCCGGACGCCTTTCCAGGAGGAGCGCGACCACGACCCGGAGCCGCTCCGCCAGCAGCTGCTCGTCGGGCTGCGGTTCATCTGGCGGGAGCCGTTCATCCGCACGACGTCGTTCCTCTGGCTGCTGTCGAACATCCCCGGCCCGGGCGTCCAGTTCGCGCTCGTCGTGATCGCGAAGCGCCAGGGTCTCTCGGGGGCGGAGATCGGGGCGATCGTCGGCGCGTTCGGCGCGAGCATCCTGCTCGGCTCGGCCGCTGGGCCGGTGGTGCGCCGGACGCTGCCGCCGCGCGGGATCCTGCTGCTCGAGTTCTGGTGCTGGCTCGGGCCGCTCGCCTTCGTCGTCCGTCCGAGCATCTGGATCCTGATGGCGTCGATGCTGCCGGTCGGGTTCGCGATCCCGAACAGCGACTCCATCGTCGAGGCCTACCGCTACGCCGTCACGCCGGACCGGATCCTCGGCAGGGTCGAGACTGCGCGGACGACGCTCGCCGGCTGCCTCTATCCGTTCGGCGCGCTCGCGACCGGCTTCATGCTCGAGCACGTCGCGGCTCGTTGGACGATCGCGGCGCTGACCCTCTTCAGCGTCGCGCTCGCCGTCTGGGGCACGCTAAGCCGGGCGATCCGCGACACGCCGAGCCTCGACCGGCTCGAGGAGCTGCGCGCGGCGGGCGTAGGATGAGCGCATGGCCGTCGCGGCCGACCGGCTGACCGACGCGATCGCCCGCTTCGTCGAGGCGAACCCGGAGTCGCGTCGACTGCACGAGCACCGGCGGCGCGTCATGCCCGGCGGGAACACGCGGACGACGATCCACGCCGACCCGTTCCCGCTGACGATCGTCCGCGGGGAGGGCGCACGGCTCTGGGACGCCGACGGCCACGAGTACGTGGACTTCCTCGGCGAGTACACGGCCGGTCTGTACGGCCACTCGCACCCGGCGATCGTGGCGGCGATCCGCGAGGCGCTCGACGACGGGCTCGTCCTCGGCGCGCCGAACCGTTACGACACTGCGCTCGCGGAGCAGGTCTGCGCGCGCTTCCCGTCGGTCGACCTCGTCCGCTTCGCGAACTCCGGCACGGAGGCGAACCTGCTCGCGCTCGGGCTCGCGTGTGCCGTGACGGGAAGGCCGAAGGTGCTCGTCTTCGAGGGCGCCTACCACGGCAGCCTGCTCCTCTTCAGCCACGGCGCCTCGCCGCTGAACCCGCCGATCCCGTTCGTCGTCGCCCCGTACAACGACCCGGAGAGCGCGGTCCGGGTCGTCCGCGAACACGCCTCCGAGCTCGCCGCGGTGATCGTGGAGGCGGTGCAGGGAGCGGCCGGCGTCATCCCCGCCGACCCCGAGTTCCTGCGCGCGCTGCGCGACGCGGCGCGCGACGCAGGCGTGCTCTTCGTGCTCGACGAGGTCATGACCTCGCGGCTCGCCGTCGGCGGGATGCAGTCCGTGCTCGGGCTCGACCCCGACCTGACGACCTTCGGGAAGTTCGTCGGCGGCGGTCTCTCCTTCGGCGCGTTCGGCGGCCGCCGCGAGCTGATGGAGCGCTTCGACCCGAGCCGGCCGGACGCGCTCCAGCACGGCGGGACCTTCAACAACGAGGTGCTGACGATGGCCGCCGGCGCGGCCGGGCTCGCGGTGCTGACCGAGGCCGAGATCGCGCGCCTCAACGGGCTCGGCGACCGGCTGCGCGACCGGCTCAACGGGACCGGCGCCGAGTTCCAGGCCACCGGGCGCGGCTCGATGGTCGGCCTCCACTTCACCCGCGCGGCGATCCGCAGCGAGCACGACGTCCCCGACACGCCGGAGCTGCGGACGCTCCTCCACCTGCACATGCTCGAGCGCGGCTGGTCGTACGGCCGGCGCGGCTTCGTCGCGCTCTCGCTGCCGCTCGGCGAGGAGGAGATCGACGGCTTCGCGGCCGCGGTCAGGGAGTTCCTCGCCGTCTGAGCGCACCCGCGCCGGAGCCCGGCGCGTTCCCCGGAGGTGGGGTTCCGCGGCGGCTACGACGCGTTCGACGACTTCCAGCGCCGGCACCGTGTCCTTGGGTTCGCGCTCGCCGTGCGCCAGAAGTACTCCGACGACCAGGGCGGCTACCTCGCCGCCACGATCACCTACTACGGCTTCTTCTCGATCTTCCCGCTCCTGCTCGTCGCGGCGACCGTCCTCGGCTTCGTGCTCAGCGCGCACTCGGCGCTGCGGCGCTCGATCGTCCACTCCGCGCTCGGCCAGTTCCCGCTGATAGGAAGCGAGCTGCAGGTGCGCACGCTGCACGGCAGCGTGCTCGCCCTGGCGGTCGGGATCGTGCTGTCGCTCTGGTCCGGGATGGGCGTGTTCCTCGCGGCCGAGAACGCGATGAACCACCTCTGGGGCGTGCCGTTCCGTCGCCGCCCGGACTTCGTCCGCTCCCGGATCCGCGCGCTCGGCCTCCTCCTCGTCCTCGGCGGCGGCGTGCTCGGGACGACGGTGCTCTCGTCCGCCGGGACGGTCGGAGCCTCGTACGGGATCGCGTGGAAGATCGCCGCCATCGCGATCTCGACCGCGATCGACATCGGCCTCTTCTGGCTTGCGATGCGCCTCCTGACCGCGCACGACGTCTCGTGGAGCTGCCTCCGCGGCGGCGCGATCGCGGCGGGCATCGGCTGGCAGGCACTGCAGGCCCTCGGCGGCTGGTACGTCGGGCACGAGCTCCGCCACGCGTCGAGCCTGTACGGGACGTTCGCCGGCGTGATCGGGCTGCTCTCGTTCGTCTACCTCTCGGCCCACATCACGCTGCTCTGCGCGGAGGGGAACGTCGTCGCGACGCGGCGGCTGTGGCCGCGCAGCTTCTCGGTCGTCCTCGAGCAGCCCGCGACGCGCGGCGACGAGCGGGCACTCGCGCAGCGCGCGAAGGTCGAGGAGCGGCGGTCGGACCAGCGCGTCGAGGTCGCGTTCCGTGACGACGACGCCTAGCCCGAGCTCAGAGCGTCGTCGTTCAGCGGCTCGTGCCCCCGGCCGGAGTCGAGCCAGCGCACGCGGCATGCGAAGTGCCCCCGGGGTGTGTTCCGCGTGAGGCCGCCCGAGCCGGATCCGTGGTTTCGCCCATGGGAGCGACGTTAAGTCTTCGCGAACGACGCGCCGGCGGGGAAGGAACCGCTCCCCGACGGGGGAATGGCGGGCAATGGCCGCCGCCTCTTCCGCGGTTCCCAGCGCAGACGCTGACCCGCTTCGGCACCTGAAACGCAACGGGCACGAAACCGCGAGCGGAGCATTCGGCACGGGCGGATTCGGCGCAGTCGCCGAAGCAGCCGCGCGCTTCTTCGGAACGCCGGGTTACATCCTCGGGCAGACCGTGGTGGTCGCCGCCTGGGTCGCGATCAATACGGGTGCGCTGCTG
>JAFAIV010000229.1 GCA_019236545.1 Actinomycetota bacterium
GAGCTTCCTCGACTACGCGATGTCGGTCATCGTCTCGCGCGCCCTCCCGGACGTGCGCGACGGGCTGAAGCCGGTGCACCGGCGCGTCCTCTACGGGATGCACGAGGCCGGCCTGCAGCCGAACCGGCCCTACAAGAAGTCCGCCACCACCGTCGGCGACGTGATGGGCAAGTACCACCCGCACGGCGACTCGGCGATCTACGACACGCTCGTCCGCATGGCGCAGCCGTTCTCGCTGCGCTACCCGCTCGTCGACGGCCAGGGCAACTTCGGCTCGATCGACGACGACCCGCCGGCGGCGATGCGCTACACCGAGGCCCGCCTCTCGAAGCTCGCGACCGAGCTGCTGCGCGACATCGACGCCGACACCGTCGACTTCGAGCCGAACTACGACGAGTCGCGCCAGCAGCCGTCCGTGCTGCCGTCGCGCTTCCCGAACCTGCTCGTCAACGGCTCCACCGGTATCGCCGTCGGCATGGCGACGAACATGCCACCGCACCATCTCGGCGAGACCATCGACGCGATCGTCGCCATGATCGACGACGCGGACATCTCGGTCGAGGGCCTGATGAAGCACATCAAGGGCCCAGACTTCCCGACCGGCGCGATCATCGTCGGCCGCTCCGGCATCCGCGACGCCTACCGCACAGGCCGCGGCCGCGTCGTCATGCGCGCGCGCGCCCACATCGAGGAGCTGCGCGGCGGCAAGTCCGCCATCGTCATCACCGAGCTGCCGTACGGCGTCAAGAAGGGCGGCGACACCGGCGTGATCGTCAAGATCGCCGATCTCGTCCGGGACAAGGTGCTGACCGAGGTCGCCGACCTCGCCGACCACAGCGACCGCACCGGCATGCGCATCCAGGTCGAGCTGAAGCGCGACGCGGTGCCGCAGGTGGCGCTGAACAAGCTCTTCAAGCACACGCCGCTGCAGAGCACGTTCGGCTACAACGCCGTCGCCCTCGTCGACGGCGTGCCGCGGACGCTCTCGCTGCTCGAGCTCGTCCGGCACTACCTCGACTTCCAGCGCGAGGTCGTCACCCGCCGTTCGAAGTACGAGCTCCGCCAGGCCGAGCGTCGCGCGCACGTGCTCGAGGGCTACCTCATCGCCCTCGACAACATCGACGCGATCGTCGCGCTCATTCGCGCCGCCGCCGACACCGAGCAGGCGCGCACGCAGCTGATGGAGCGGTTCACGCTCAGCGAGATCCAGGCACAGGCGATCCTCGACATGCGCCTCGCTCGTCTCACGGGCCTCGCCCGCAAGGAGGTCGAGGAGGAGTACGCCGATCTGCGCGAGCGCATCGCCGAGCTCCGCGACCTCCTCGGCGACCCGGCGAAGATCGACGCGGTCATCCGCGAGGAGCTGCTGGAGATCAAGGAGGGCTACGGCCGGCACGACGACCGCCGCACCGAGATCGTCGCCGCCGAGGAGGAGCTCGAGCTCGAGGACCTCATCGCGGAAGAGGACATGGTGATTGCGATCACCCGCTCCGGCTACATCAAGCGGCTACCGGTCACGACGTACCGGGAGCAGCGCCGCGGCGGCGTCGGCGTGATGGGGATGGAGCTCAAGGAGGACGACTACATCGAGCACCTCTTCGTCGCCTCCACGCACGACTACATCCTCTTCTTCACCAACGTCGGCAAGGTCTACCGGCTCAAGGTGCACGAGCTCCCGCTCGGCTCGCGCCAGTCGCGCGGCCGCGCGATCGTCAACCTGCTGCCGTTCCGCCAGGACGAGACCGTCCGCGCCGTCATCCAGACGCGCGACTTCGGCGAGGCGAAGTACCTGGTCTTCGCGACGAAGAACGGCGTCGTCAAGAAGACGGAGCTCGCCGCGTACAACACGCCGCTGAAAGCGGACGGGATCATCGCGATCAAGATGCGCGAGGGCGACGAGCTCGTCGGAGTCCGCCACTCGTCCGGTGACGACGACCTGCTCATGGTTTCCCGCAAGGGCCAGGCGATCCGCTTCCACGAGAAGGACGTCCGGCCGATGGGTCGTGACGCGTCCGGCGTCGCCGGCATGAGGCTCCGCGCGGACGACGAGGTCATCTCGATCAACGTCGCCGAGGACCAGGCCGACCTGCTCGTCGTCACCGAGAACGGCTTCGGCAAGCGCACGCGTCTCACCGACTACCCGGTGAAGGGCCGCGGCGGGATGGGCGTGAAGACGATCCAGCTCAACGAGGCGCGCGGCTTCATCGTCGGCTCGCGCGTCGTCCGCGACGGCTACCAGGTGATGCTCATCTCCACCGGCGGCACCGTCATCCGCATCCCGGTCGAGGAGTTCAAGCGGCTCGGCCGCTCGACCCAGGGCGTGATCGTGATGCGGCTCCGCGGCGACGAGACCGTGTCGGCGCTCGCGCCCGTCGTCGAGTCCGAGGACTCGGCCGAGAGCGGCGACGCCGTGCCGGCCGCGGCCTCCGCCGAGCCGGTCGCAGAGGGCGATTTCGAGCCCGTCGACCCTGTCGTCGAGGACGACGGCGAGGACGACGAGGACTTCGAGCCGGTGGACGACGAGGACGAGTAGTCAGCTTTTCGCAGCTTCCTCTTCCCAAAGTCGGCACAGCCCTCTATAACTCTCAACTACGAGGGGTCGTCCGGCGAGTAAACGGGGAAGCGTATGGCGAT
>JAFAIV010000262.1 GCA_019236545.1 Actinomycetota bacterium
CGCGCAGGAAGGCGCGTCGGGCAGGAAGTACGATCTCGTGCTCGTCGACCCCCCCTACGACATGTTCCCGCAGCTCCAGCCCCAGCTCGCGCGCTACCTCCCGCCGATCCTCGCGGAGGATGGCCTGCTCGTCGTCGAGACGGACGCCCGCGTCGAGCCGGAGCTGCCGCTGCCGCTGTGGACGAGCCGGAAGTACGGCCAGGCCCGCGTGACGGTGTACGAGGGCGCGGCGTGATCACCGCGATCTGCCCCGGCTCGTACGACCCCGTCACGAACGGCCACGTCGATGTGATCACGCGGGCCGCCGGGATCTTCGACCGCGTCGTCGTCGGCGTCGTCGGCGAGCCGCGGCACAAGCAACCCATGTTCTCGATCGACGAGCGCATCGACTTCCTGCGCGGCGCCATCGGCCACCTGCCGAACGTCGAGGTCGACGTCTTCCGCGAGCTCGTCGTCGAGTTCGCGCGCAAGTGGGACGCGAAGGTGATCGTGAAGGGGCTGCGCGTCATCTCGGACTTCGAGTGGGAGTTCCAGATGAACCAGCTCAACCGGCACCTCTCGCCGGACATCGAGACGCTCTACGTGATGGCCAGCCCGCAGGTGAGCTTCGTCTCCTCGAGCGGCGTCAAGGAGATCGCGACGTTCGGCGGCGACATCTCCGCGCTCGTCCCGGACGCGGTCGCGCGGCGGTTCAAGGAGCTGATCCCGAACGGCCGCCCGGGCACGCCCGAGAACCCGGGCGAGTAGGAGCCGCCCGGCGCGAGCCGAAGGGAGGGGTACACTTTCCGACCAATGGACGTCCTCGTTCTGATCGACAAGCTCGACGACCTCGTGCACAACGCGAAGGCCGTCCCCCTCACCGACCAGGTGCGGATCGACCGCGAGGAGATCTACGACATCCTCGACCAGATGCGCGCGACCATCCCGGAGGAGATCAAGCAGGCGCGCTGGATCGTGAAGGAGCGCCAGGAGATGCTCGCCGAGGCGAAGCGCGAGGTCGACCGGCTGCTCGCCGAGGCGCGGGAGCAGGCCGTTCGCGAGGCGTCGCAGACGGAGATCGTCAAGATCGCCGAGCGCCAGGCCGAGGACATCATCGACGACGCCCGCCGCCAGGCTCGCGAGATGCGGCTCGAGATGGAGGACTGGGCGGACAACAACCTCGCCTCGCTCGAGGTCAACCTCGAGCGGTTCCTCACCGCCGTCAAGCGTGGCCGCGAGCGGCTCCACGAGCGGTCGCAGGAGACGGTCGTCGCGGGCATCGGCCCGAGCGACCTCAACGGCGACGACGGCTACTAGGCCTTCCTGAGCCGCTCCTCGTAGTCCGCCCCGAGCTCCTTCGCGAGCTCGACGAACGCCTGAGCGGCGGCGGAGCGGTAGCGGTCGCGGTGCCACGCGATCACGATCGTCCGCGGCGGGATCCGCGAGCCGACCGGCAGCATCTTCACGCCGCGCGCCTGCTCGACGACGAGCCGTGGCTCGATCGCCGCGCCGAGGCCCTCGGCGACGAGCGCGGTGACGGTGCCGTTGTCGTCGGTGCGGAAGATCACGTTCAGGTCGGGGACGCGGCCGGCGAGCAGCCGTTCCGGCTCGTTGCCGGTGCGGCGCCCGATCAGCGGCACGCGCGCGAGCTCGCGGAGCGGCGGCATCGAGTCGCGGCGCGCGAGGTCGGAGTCGGCGGCGACGAGCAGGACGTACGGGTCGTGGAGGATCTCCTCCCACTGGAACGGGCCGTCCGGCAGCGGCAGGTCGGCGAAGGTCAGGTCGAGCTCGCCCCGCTCGACGAGCCGGACGAGGTCGACGGCGGTGCTCTCCTCGCGCACGCTCACGGCGACGAGCGGCCACTGCTCCCGGAAGCGGTGCAGGAGCGCGGGGAGGAGGCGCTGGCCGACGCTCTGGTAGATCCCGACCCGTAGCGTCCCCGCCTCGCCGCGCGCCAGTGCGGCCATGTCCGCGCGGGCCGCGTCGATGCGGGCGACGATCGCGTCGGCGTGCCGGAGCAGGAGCGCGCCGGCCTCCGTGACCTGGACGCGCCGCGGGCCGCCCGGCCGGTCGAACAGCCGCTGCCCGACCGCCTGCTCCAGCTGCGCGATCTGCTGGCTGACTGCGGACTGCGTGTAGCCGAGCTCGCGCGCCGCCGCACGGAACGAGCGCGTCCTCGCGACCGCCTCCAGGGCAGCGAGATGGCGCAGCTCGATGCCTAGCCATTGATCGCTCTGCATGATCAAGGCGAACGATAACTGGATTTGCCCTGATCATGTAGGCGTCGGCACGCTGACTCTCGTGAAGGCCAAGGTCGCAGCCGCGCTCGCAATCGTCTACGTCGTCTGGGGATCCACGTACCTCGGGATCGCCGTCGCCGACCGGACGCTGCCGCCGCTCCTGATGCTCTCCGTGCGCTTCCTGCTCGCGGGCGCGCTCCTGTACGGCTGGTCCTGGTGGCGCGGCGACGTCCGCGGCGCGCGGCTCGGGCTGCGCGAGTGGCGCGCGGCCGCGATCGTCGGCGGCCTGCTCCTCTTCGTGGACACCGGCGGGATCGCCTGGGCCGAGCAGCGGGTGGCGACGGGCATGACCGCGCTGCTCGTCGCATCGGTGCCGCTGTTCAGCGCGCTGATCGACCGTACCGTCTTCGGCGTCCGGCTCTCGCTCGCCGCTGTCGCGGGGATCGCCGTCGGGCTCTTCGGCGTCGCCGTCCTCGTCGGGCCGAGCGCGCACGTCGATCCCGTCGGCGCCGCCGTCATCCTCGCCTCCGCGCTCGCCTGGGCCGCCGGCTCGGCGTACGGGCGCGTCGCGCCGCTGCCGACCGCGCCGTTCCTGAGCGCGGGCATGCAGATGCTCTGCGCCGGCGCCTTCCTCGCGGTCGCCGGGACGGCGATGGGCGAGGCCGGCCGCGTGCATCCGTCCTCGATCTCGACCGCGTCGGTGCTCGCGTTCGCGTTCCTCGTCGTCTTCGGCTCGATCGTCGCGTTCACCGCGTACGGCTGGCTGCTCCGGAGCGGCGCCTCGTCGGTGCTCGTCTCGACGTACGCCTATGTCAACCCGGCGGTGGCCGTCCTGCTCGGCTGGCTCTTCGCGGGGGAGGCCCTCGGCGGTGCCGAGCTCGCCTCCGGCGCGCTGATCGTGGCGTCGGTCGGGATGCTCATGCTCGCCCCGGCGAGGACGCCCGCGGAGGACGCGGAGCCGCTGCCCGAGCCCGAGCCGGCGGCGCCGCTGGCCGAGCTCCGCCGCGCCGCCTGAGTGGCGTCCCGCGGGCGCGGTACCTTCCGGGCATGACCTCCTTCGACCTGCGCAGGCTCTCCGTGCGCAGCGGAGAGCAGCACCGCGAGCGCGTCGAGCTCGAGCTCGAGCCGCTCTTCTACGGCGGCCAGGAGTACGACGCCGACCCGAATCCCGTCTCCGCCGAGCTGGCGGTGACGAAGGCGAGCAGCGGCACCGTCTTCGAGCTGTCCTTCGACGTGACGCTGCGCGGCCCGTGCATGCGCTGCCTCAGCGACGCCGAGCTGCCGCTGTCGCTGCACGTCCGCGAGTACCAGGCGACGAGCCCCGGCGACGACGACGAGCTCCGCAGCGAGTACGTCCACGACGACCTGCTCGACCTCTCGGCGTGGTCGCGCGACGCGGTCGCGCTCGCGCTGCCGGACAAGATCCTCTGCCGCGCCGACTGCGCCGGCATCTGCGCGGTCTGCGGCAAGGACCTGAACGCGGAGCCGCACGAGCACGCGGAGGAGCAGCCCGACCCGCGCTGGGCCGCGTTGCAGGGCCTTCGCGACGAGCAGGTATAGTGGGCCGCCGGTCATGGCCGTCCCGAAGCGGAAAACCTCGAAATCCCGCCGCGACAAGCGGCGCGCGACGCACGCGATCAGCGCGCCGAAGGTGAACGTCTGCCCGAACTGCGGCAACCCGAAGCGCCCGCACCGCGTGTGCCCGACCTGCGGCACCTACAAGGGCCGCGAGGTCGAGCCGCTCCGCATCCAGGCTCCGTAAGCGCGTGACCCGCATCGCCGTCGACGCCCTGGGCGGCGATCGCGGCCCGACCGAAGTCGTCGCAGGCGCCCTCGCCGCGCGGGCCGACGGCATCCAGCCCGTCCTCTTCGGCCCCGCCGGACTCGACACGCAGGGCCTGGAGCTCCGCGAGGCGTCCGACGCGATCGGGATGCACGAGAAGCCCGCCGAGGCCGTCCGCTCGAAGCCGAACAGCTCGCTCGTCGCCTCCGTCCGCGCCGTCGCCGAGGGCGAGGCCGACGCCGTCGTCTCCGCCGGGAACACCGGCGCGATGCTCGCCGCGGGCCTGCTCGAGCTGCGGCGGATCCCAGGCGTCCTCCGGCCGGCGATCGCGGTCCCGATCCCGGCGAAGCGCGGCCCGTCCGTCCTGATCGACGCGGGTGCGAACGCCGACGCGCGCCCCGAGCACCTGCTCCAGTTCGCGCACATGGGCGCCGTCTTCGCGCAGGAGATCCTCGGCGTCGCGAGCCCGCAGGTGCGGCTGCTGTCGATCGGCGAGGAGGCGGAGAAGGGGAACCAGCTCGCGCTCGAGGCGCACGAGCTCCTCGCCGCGAGCGACCTCGACTTCCGCGGCAACACCGAGGGGCGCGACCTGCTCGAGGGCATCGCCGACGTCGTCGTCACCGACGGCTTCACGGGCAACGTCGCCCTGAAGGCCGTCGAAGGGACGATCCGCACGCTCCTGACCGCGCTCCGTGACGAGATCACCTCCACGCCGACCGGCAAGCTCGGCGGCCTGCTGATCCGCCCGGCCTCCCGCCGCCTGCGCAAGCGGCTCGACCCGGACACCTACGGCGGTGCTTACCTCCTCGGCCTGCGCGGTCTCGCCGTGATCGCGCACGGGAACTCGTCGGAGACCGCGATCGCCAACGCGATCCGCCTCGCCGCCCGCGGCGTCGAGCACGACGTCGTCGGCAGGCTCGCTGAGAGGCTTCCCCAGCGGGTCGAGGCTGTATGATCGGCGCGCTTTTCGCCCAACCCCCCAAACGAACGAGGTGTCATGGCAGCGTCGCGCGAGGAAGTCTACGAGCGGGTCAAGGAAGTCCTGACCGAACAGCTCGGGATCGACGAGAGCGATATCACGGAGGAGGCGTCGTTTCAGGAGGATCTCGACGCCGATTCGCTCGACCTCGTCGAGCTGATCATGGAGCTCGAAGATCAGTTCGGGATCAAGATCTCGGACGAGGACGCCCAGAAGATCACGACCGTCGGGCAGGCGGTCGACTACGTCACGTCGCACCAGTAGCTGACCTCGCGCAGCTGATCGACTCCCTGCCGCCGGAGACGGCGGCGACGGCGTTCACCCACGCCTCGTGGGCGAGCGCCCGCACGGAGTCGTACGAGCGGCTCGAGTTCCTCGGGGACAGCGTCCTCGAGCTGGCGGTGGCGCACACGCTCTACGACCGCTACCCCGACTTCTCGGAGGGGCGGCTGGCGAAGATCCGCTCGCACGTGGTCTCGCGTGCGAGCTGCGCCGTGGTCGCGCGCGAGCTCGGCCTCGGCGACCGGCTGGGGACGTTTGCCCCCGAGCTGGCGCCGGACGAGCTCGAACGGCTGGCCCACAACCGCAACGTCCTCGCCGCGCTCCTCGAGGCCGTGCTCGGCGCGCTCTTCCTCCAGCACGGGTTCGCGGCGATCGAGGACGCCGTCGTCGCGGCCTTCGACGAGCGGATCGAGTACGCGCTCACGAGCCACGTCGACCACAAGACGGAGCTCCAGGAGGTGCTCGCGCGCAGCGGGCGGCAGGTTTCGTACTCGGTGCTGGAGATCGAGGGGCCGCCGCACGATCGGCACTTCACGTGCGCCGCGACGGTGGACGGAGAGCGGCTCGGCGTGGGGCAGGGGCGCTCGAAGAAGGCGGCCGAGCAGGAGGCCGCGCGCGAGGCTCTGGAGCGCCTGGCCGCCTGACGTGTCGTTGCCGTCTGGCATCCTTGCCGGCGTGAGACCCCGCGAGAGCAACTCCGAGCGCGGCTGGCGCCGGCTCGAGGAGGAGCGCGAGGAAACGGAGGAGCGCGGGATCCTGGAGCTCTTCCACCGCGATCGAGAGCCGGACGAGGACGCGCCGCTCTCCCGCTCCGACGACGACGAGGACTGACGTGGCGGTCGTTCCGCCGCGGACGCCGCAGGCGTCCGGCTACAGGCCGGGCGTTGCTGGCTCGGCGGGCGACGCGATCGCGCGGATCCTGGGCTACCTCGGCCGCCCCGACCTGATCTCGTTCGCCGGCGGCTTCCCCGACCCGGCGACGTTCCCGGCCGAGCGGACGGCGCAGGCGCTCCGTGAGCTTGCCGACGCGGGTGACGCGACCGCGTTCCAGTACGCGCCGACGCCCGGCCTCGCCGGGACGCGCGACGCGATCGCCTCCCGGCTGGAGGCGCTGCAGGGGCATCGGCCGGCGGAGGGCGAGCTGCTGGTGACGAGCGGCGGCATCGAGGCGCTGGAGCTCGTGGCGAAGTCGTTCCTCGAGCGCGGCGACACGGCCGTCGTCGAGGGGCCGACGTACCTCGGCGCGATCATGGCGTTCCGCGGCTTCGAGGCGGAGGTTGTCGCGGTCGCGCTCGACGAGGACGGCCTGCGCGTGGACGAGCTCGATGCGCTCCTCGCGGGCGGCCTCCGGCCGAAGCTCCTCTACACGATCCCGGAGTTCCAGAACCCCGCGGGCGTCACCCTCTCGCTCGAGCGGCGGCACGCGCTCGTCGAGCTCGCGCGGCGGTACGGGTTCCTGATCGTCGAGGACGTCGCGTACCGCGAGCTCTCGTTCGACGGGACGGCGCTGCCGTCGCTGTGGTCGCTCGCGCCGGACGCCGTCGTCCAGACCGGCACGACCTCGAAGACCTTCTTCCCCGGCGTCCGCCTCGGCTGGGCGGTCGGCCCGCAGGAGGTCGTCACGCAGCTGACCGCGGCGAAGCAGAACACCGACCAGTGCGCGGGCGCGCTCGGCCAGCGGCTGTTCGAGATCTACGCCCGCCGCGGCTGGCTCG
>JAFAIV010000268.1 GCA_019236545.1 Actinomycetota bacterium
CTGCTCGCACTCGTCCTCGCGCTGGTCGTGGCCTCCGGCGCGAGCGCCGCGCCGAAGAGCTGCGGCACGCTGTCCGTTCGCGCCGGGAACCTGAGGCACGGCGCAACCAACGGCCCGGCCTGCCTGCTGAAGGCGTTCAAGGGCTGCCAGGTCGCCGCGTTCACGCTCTCGAACTTCGGCGTCGACACGGTCGCCACGGACACGTTCACCGTCGCGAAGGCCGGCAGCGGCTGCCACGTCGGCGTCGTCGGGACGTTCCGCGTCGTCCCCCAGACGCCGCGCACGCTGACCGCCACGTGCCGCGCGCTGAAGGCGTCGGGGACGGACGTGGTCGCGACCGGCTGCACGGGCGGGATCCCGGGGCCGATCTCGCTCACCGGCCGTCACTGAGCACCACCGTCTGCAGCTCCGAGAACGCTTCGAGCGGCGACGACCCGCCGACGCGGCCGAGGCCGCTCGCGCTGCCCGACCGCCCGCCGAACGGCAGGTGCGTCTCCCAGTAGTTCGACGACTCGTTGACGTTCACCCAGCCTGTCCGCGCGCGGTCGGCGAACTCGAGCCCTTTGGCGAGGTCGCGAGTGAAGATCGCCGCGAGCAGGCCGTACGGCGAGGCGTTCGTCAGCTCGATCGCCTGGTCGAGCGAGTCGATCGCGACCACCGGCGCGACCGGGCCGAAGGTCTCCTCGGTGGCGACGAGGGACTCGGGCGGGACGCCGTCGAGGACGGTCGCCTGCCAGTAGAGGTCGGTCGGGAAGCCCTCGGCGCGCGAGCCGCCGGCGACGACGCTTGCGCCGCGCTCGACCGCGTCGGCCACGTGCTCGTCCATCTTCGCGGCGACGCCATCGTTGTTGAGCGGCCCCATCGTCGTCGCCTCGTCGAACGGGTCGCCGAGGACGGCGCGTTCGGTGACGAGCCGCGCGAGCTTCGCGACGAACTCGTCCCGGACGGCGCGGTGGATGAGCAGGCGCTCCCCGGCGGTGCAGCTCTGGCCGGCGCAGAGGAAGCACGCGGTGACGGTCGCCTCGGCGGCGAGGTCGAGGTCGGCGTCGTCGAGCACGACGATCGGCCCGTTCCCGCCGAGCTCGAGGACGGCGGCCTTCCCAGCGGCGGCCTCCGCGACGAGGCGGCCGGTCTCCGTCGAGCCGATGAAGCCCACGCCGTGCGTCCCCGGATTGCGCGCGATCTCGTCGCCGACGACCGAGCCGGGGCCGGTGACGAGGTTGAAGACGCCGGGCGGGAGGTCGGCCTCGGCGACGCACTCGGCCAGCGCGACCGCGGCGACCGCTGTGGTGGACGCGGGCGTCCAGACGACCGTGTTCCCGGCCGCGAGCGCGGGCGCGATCAGCTCTGCCGGCATCGTGTACGGCCAGTTCCACGGAGTGATCACGCCGATCACACCGCGCGGCCGGCGGACGAGCAGGACGCGCTTCGCCGCCGAGACCGAGTTGGCGAGCCGTCCCTCGAGCCGCTTCCCGTCCTCCGCCGCGTTGCGCCAGTACTGGACGAGCTCCTCGACCTCATCGTGCGACTCGCGGATCGGCTTGCCCTGGTCGAGGGTCAGCGTCCGCGCGAGCTCCGGGCGCCGAGCCTCGACCGCGTCCGCGACCCGGTGCAGCAGCGCGGCCCGGTCGAACGGCGACAGCCGCGCCCAGCCCTCCGCGGCGCGGTTCGCGGCGGCGATCGCCCGCTGCGCGTCGGCCCGGTCGCCGAGCGGCACGTCGGCGATCGCCTCGCCAGTCGCCGGGGACTCCGCCGTGAACGTCTCGCCCGACCGCGCCGGCGTCCACGCGCCGTCGACGAACATCTCAGTCGCCAAGTTCCGTCCTCCGCCGATCGACGTACGCCTTCAGCTCGGCGCGGAGGTCGGGCTCCATCGCCGGCTCCTCGTACTCCTCGAGCGTCTTCCTCCAGATCTCCGAGGCGCGGGTCGCGGCATCGCGGCCGCCGTTTCGGTTCCAGCGCTCGTAGTTCTCGGTGGACGAGACGAGCGGCCGGTAGAAGCACTCGCGGAACCGCTCGAGCGTGTGCGCCGCGCCGAGGAAGTGGCCGCCCTGCCCGACCTCCTGGTGCGCGGAGTACGCGAGCGCCTCCTCGTCGATCCGCAGCGGCTGGAAGACCTCGTGCAGCATCCGCAGCTGCTCGACGTCGACGACGAACTTCTCGTAACAGGAGACGAGCGCCGACTCGAGCCAGCCGGCCGCGTGCATGACGAAGTTCGTGCCGGCGAGAAACGTCGGCCAGAGCGACATCATCGACTCGTAGCCCGCCTGCGCGTCCACGACCTGCGACGACGTCAGCGCGCCGCCGCCGCGGAACGGCAGCCCGTAGCGGCGCGCGATCTGACCGGTGCAGAAGAGGCCGACCGCGGACTCCGGCGTCCCGAAGCTCGGCGAGCCGGACTGCATGTCCGTGTTGGACAGGAACGAGCCGAAGACGACCGGGCAGCCGGGCCGGATCGCTTGGACGAGCGCGATCCCGGCGAGCGCCTCCGCGACCTGCTGCGCGAGCGTCGCGGGGATCGAGACCGGCGACATCGCGCCCATGAGCAGGAACGGCGTGATCACCGTCGCCTGGCCGACGCGCGCGTACTCGAGCAGCGCCGCGAGCATCCGGTCGTCGTAGCGCAGCGGCGAGTTGACGTTGATCAGCGAGATGATCGCCGGCGTCTCCTCGATCGACTCGCGGCCGAAGACCATCTCCGCCATCGCGATCGTGTCCACCGCGTTCGGGCCGGAGGTGACGCTGCCCATGAAGGGCTTGTCCGAGAGGGTCAGGAGCGCGTAGACCATGTCCAGATGGCGCGAGTCGAGCGGCTTGTCGTTCGGCTCGCAGATCGTCCCGCCGGGCGAGTCGAGCTGCGGGAACGCCTGCGCGAGCCGCACGAGGTTCTCGAAGTCGGCGTACGTCGCGTCGCGGCGCTCGAGCCCCTCGCGGACGAACGGGCAGCCGTAGACCGCGCTGAAGACCATGTGGTTGCCGCCGATGTGGACGCTGCGCTCGGGGTTCCGCGCCTGGAGGTCGAACTCGCTCGGCGCCTTCGCGACCTGCTCCAGGATCCAGTCGGGGTCGAAGCGGACGAGCTGGCCGTCGACGTCCTGGCCCGCGTCGGCGAGGACGGCGAGCGCCTCCTCGTGGAGGAAGTCGATCCCGAGCTCGCTGACGATCCGCCGCCAGCCGCGGTCGAGCTCCTCCAGCGCCGCCTCGTCGAGGATCTCGTAGCGGGGCAGGTCGTTCACGAGCATAGGAGCGCCTCCAGTTGGTCTTCGAGGCCGTCGAGGCCGGTGTGCCGGATCTCGAGCGGAAGGCCGAGCCGCGAGGCCGCGTCGCGCGCCGCCGCCTCGAGCTCCGGTGTCGGCTCCTGCGCGAGCCAGACGGCCTTCTCGTAGTTCCGGAAGTAGTCGTCGCGCAGCTCGGGGTGGCGGTCGAGGCCGAGGCCGCGCCAGACGACGCGGTCGAAGCTGCGGACGAGGAAGTCGGTGAGGAAGTAGGTGCCCGGCTCGTGCTCGGCGCCGAAGACCTCGTAGCAGTGGGCGCCTTCGAGCCGGTTCCAGCCGTCGAGGCCGGCGCCGCAGTGGGCGTACGCGACGACGACGTCGTCTCCGTTCGCCGCCCCGGCGACCGCGGCCTCGATCCTCTCGGGGCGGTTGTGCAGTTCGGGCGGGACGGGCCGGATCTCGACGTCCCAGCCCCGCCGGTCGGCGATCTGGCGCACGTGAAGCGCGAGCGCGCCGCAACTGACGACGACGCGCGTCATCCGGGGAAGGCGAGCTGGTCGATGAAGAGGTCGTTGAAGTCGGCACGGCCGGAGAGCTCGACGTAGCGCACCTCGTCGAGGACGGCGTGCGCCGCGGCGCGCTCGGTCACCGACAGCGCCGCGATCTTCGCGCCCTCGCCGGCGACGTTCCCGGCGGCGACGATCCGCGGCAGCGGCAGCGCGGGGACGAGCCCGATGCGCACCGCGCTCGCCGGCGTCAGGTACGACCCGAACGAGCCGCCGAGCAGCACCTGCGCGATCTCGCCCGGGCCGATCCCGAGGTCGCGGCAGAGGATCGTCCAGCCGGTCGCGATCGACGCCTTCGCGAACTGCAACTCCCGGACGTCCCGCTGCGAGAGGAAGACGTCGTCGGTCAGCCGGAAGACGTTCTCCTCGCCGATCTTGTCGAGGCGGTCCGACGTTCCGAGGACGAAGCGG
>JAFAIV010000379.1 GCA_019236545.1 Actinomycetota bacterium
CCGCGACACCGCCTGCGTGAGCAGGTAGTCGAACGACGTCGGCCGGTTCTCCGCGGGGACGAGGTCGACGAGGCGGTTGCCGTCGTCCTGGAACGTCCACGAGAAGAAGGCGCGGAAGCCGCCGGTCTCGTCCTGCAGGTCGCGGATCCGCCGCAGGTGCTCGACGCGCTCCTCGAGCGTCTCGACGTGGCCGTACATCATCGTCGCCGTCGTCGAGATGCCGAGGCGGTGCGCCTCGCGCATCACGCCGAGCCATTCCTTCGTCTTCGTCTTCTTCGGCGCGATGATGTCGCGCACGCGGTCGACGAGGATCTCCGCGCCGCCGCCCGGGATCGAGTCGAGGCCGGCATCGCGCAGGCGCACGAGCGTCTCGGGCACCGTCAGCTTCGAGCGGCGCGCGGCGTGCAGCACCTCCGACGGCGAGAGCGCGTGCAGATGGATCGGGTAGCGCGCCTTGATCGACGAGAAGAGGTCCTCGTAGTAGTCGACGCCGAGATCCGGGTGGTGACCGCCCTGCATCAGCAGGCCGGTGCCGCCGAGCGCGAGCGTCTCCTCGATCTTCTTGAAGATGACGGCCTTCGGGAGCAGGTAGCCCTCCCGCTGGTCGCCGGGGCGCCGATAGAAGGCGCAGAAGTCGCAGTCGGTCGTGCAGACGTTCGTGTAGTTGAGGTTCCGGTCGATGATGAACGTGACCCGTTCCGGGTCGTGCTTCCGGTTCCGGGCCTCGTTCGCGGCGCGGCCGACGGCGACGAGGTCGCGCGAGCGCAGGAGCGCGATCGCGTCCTCGTCCGCGATCCGCTCGCCCTCGCGGGCCTTCTCGAGGATCTCGGCGACGGTCACGCGACGGCCGCCCCGGTCGTCTGCACGAAGCGCAGCTCCGGGACCGACTCCAGCAGGCCCGCGTCCCGTGCCAGCTCGAGGAAGGTGTAGAGCCCGGCGCGCTCGCGCGGCCCGAAGCGGTAGCGGAGCTTCTCGAAGTAGCGGGCGAGGAACCCGGGCGGGTAGCCGTACCGCTCCGCCGCCTCGAACGCGAGCTGCTCCGGCTCCGCGCGCGCGAGCCGCAGCGACGCGACGAGCGCGTCCTCGAGCTCGGCGAGCCCGTCGGCGAGCGGCTCCGGGCACGCCCAGACCGCGAACACCATCGGCAGCCCCGTCCGCTCCATCCAGAGCCGGCCGAGGTCGTAGTGCGGCGTCGGGTCCTCGAACGCCGACTTCAGCGCCGCGTCGCCGATCAGGAGCTTCGCGTCGGCGTCGCCGCTCTCGTACGCCTCGAGCGGGAGCTGGTCGGCCTCCGGGAGCAGCACCTTCGTCAGCGCGACCGAGGTCGCGGACTCGGGCGTCACCGCGACGATCCGCACCTGCTCGAGCGGCTTGCGGGCGACGAGCTGGATCGAGTCGACCGCGCCCTCGGAGGCGACGCAGAGCCGCGGCAGGAGCTTCAGCTTGTCGGCGTTCCGCGCGTACTCGATCGACGAGATCGCGGCCGTGTCGAGCTCGCCGGCGACGACCATCCGGTTGAGCTCCGTCGGGACGCCCTGGATCTCCTCGACGTCGGCGTCGACCCGGTAGAAGACCGGCGCCATGTTCGCGTACGAGATGCGGCCGAGCCTCACCATCGGCGCAGCTCGTTGTAGAGCGTGTCGCGCTGGACGGGGATCCGGCCCGCCTCCTGGATCGCGCGCACGAGCTCCGGGATCTTCTGCTCGGTGCCGCTCGTCGCGCCGGCCGCCTGGAAGATCTTCTCGCGCACGACCGTTCCCTGGACGTCGTTCGCGCCGAAGTGGAGGGCGATCTGGGCCATCGGCAGGCCCATCATGATCCAGTAGGCCTTGATGTTCGGGATGTTGTCGAGCAGCAGCCTCGACACCGCGATCATCTTCAGGTCGTCCGCGCCGGTCGTGAACTTGAAGCCGCGACGCTCGAAGACGGTGTTCTCCGGGTGGAACGCGAGCGGGATGAAGGCGAGGAAGCCGCCCGTCCTGTCCTGCTGGTCGCGCAACCGGAGCATGTGGTCGACGCGCTCCTCGTAGGTCTCGACGTGGCCGTAGAGGAGGGTGCAGTGCGTCGGGATCCCCATCCGGTGCGCGTGGTCGTGGACGTCGAACCACTCGTCGGGGTGCTCCTTGCCGGGCGCGATCAGGGCGCGGACGCGGTCGGCGAAGATCTCGGCGCCGCCGCCGGGGAGCGAGCCGAGGCCGGCGTCCTTGAGGACGCGCAGCACCTCCCCGTGCGAGCAGCCCTCGAGCTTCGACATGTGGTGGATCTCGGAGGCCGTGTAGAACTTGAGGTGGACGTCCGGGAGCGCGGCCTTCAGCTTGCGGAGGACGTCGGCGTAGAACTCGAGGTCGACGTGCGGGTTCTCG
>JAFAIV010000019.1 GCA_019236545.1 Actinomycetota bacterium
GCTCGGGTGCGACGAGGCCGCCCTCGCGGGCGAGCCGCTCGTGGAGCGGCTCCTTCCGGCGGAACAGCCCCACCTAGCTTTCGGTGATCTCGGTCGCGTCGGCCGGGTGCTTGCGGCGCGCGACGCGCTTGTCGCGGAGATCGTGCACCTGACGGACGAGCTTGTCGGCGAGCTCGTCGATCGACGCCTTCATGTCGCGGGACGCCTCGCGGGCGCGGAGGGTGCGGCCCTTGACCCAGACGGTCGCCTCGGCGACGTGGCTGTCGGCGATCGACGGGTTCTTCTCCACCGCCAGCTCCACCTCGACGCGCGCCGGATCCTTCAGCTGCCGGTCGAGCTTCGCCAGCTTTCGCTCGGCGTAGCTCCTCATCGACTCGTTCACCTCGAGGTTCTTGCCCTTGACGTGAAGCTGCATCTGACGCCTCCCGAGTCGTGGCTGTCCGATCGGTCTAACCCTACTCCTGGCGTCTGAATCCCGCCTGAGGGGTTTCAGGCACGGAGTGTGCGGGCGAATGTCACGGCTTCGACCCTGCGCGCGCCGGCCGCGCGGAGCGCAGACGCCGCCGCAGAGACCGTGGCGCCGGTCGTGTACACGTCGTCGACGAGGACGACGCGAGCGGGCGCCGACGAGAGGGCCCGGAAGGCGCCACGGACGTTCTTCCGCCGCTCCGCGAGCGTGCGCCCACGCTGGCGCGGGCCCGGGTCGCGTGCGAGCAGGGGCGCGCACGGAAGCTCCCAGCGCGCGGCGAGCTCGCGCGCGAGGCGCTCCGCGGGATGGTGGCCGCGCCGGAGCGAGCGGTCGCCGTCGGCCGCGACCCACGTGACGACGGCGGCGGCATGCGTCCTCGGGACGCGCTCCGCGACGAGCGTCGCCGCGTCCTCGGCGAGCCCACGCAGGCCGTTCTCCTTCCAGCCGCGGACGAGCTTGCGCACCGGCTCGTCGTACGCGACAGCGGCGCGGGCGGAGGCGAAGGCGAGCCTCCGGCCGGCGCACTCGCGGCATCTCGCCACGGGCCACGCGGTGGGCGCGCCGCAGCGCTGGCACAGCGGCGGCTCGATCCGGCTCAGGCCGTCGCGGCAGCCCGGGCAGAGCTGCGCGCCGCCGCAGCCGCAGACGAGGCAGCGCTGCGGCAGGAGCAGGTCGAGCACACGCTCACGCTAGGCGCGCAAGCGTCACGTGTCCGTGTCAGAAGAGCGGCGTCGCGAGCAGCTCGCGGAGCAGCGGCCGCGCCTGCTCCAGGTCCTCGGGCGTCTTCACCGGGACGAAGCGGCTGCGCGGCCCCTCGCGCGGGACGCGGAGGAACGTCGTCGGCAGGAACGCGGAGAGCTCGTTGACGAGCCGCTCGAGCTGGACGGCCTTCCGCCCGTCGACGTCCTTCTCCACGTACAGCCAGGTGAGCGGGTAACGGCGCTCGAGCGCGTCCACCTCGACAACGAGCGAGTTCGTGTTGAAGACGGGCAGGGTCGAGGTGTCGAAGCCCGGCGGGAAGCGGAAGCCCTCGACGATCTGCGGCCGGCCGTTCACGCGCACGGGTGCGCCGCCGATGTCGCCGCCGGCGGGAGCGACCTCGATCGTCAGCGGGTTGCCGGCCGCGCGGTGCGCCGCGAGGACGCGAGGGTCCGGGCGCGCGCCGAGGTTGTCGACGTTCGAGAGCATCAGCGTCCGGATCCCGCGCGCCCGGAGCTCGTCGAGCGGGACGAGGTCGGCGAAGTCGCCGTGCCCGGGGCTGTACGGCGACGGGCCCGGGAAGAGGCTGCCGTCCGGGTTCAGGCGCAGCGAGACCGACTGCGTGAACGCGATCACGTCGTCGCGGCCGCGGAGGTGCCGGCGGGTCGGCCCGTCCGTGGCGAAGCTGTCCATCAGGACGACCGGGACGCCCGCGCGCTCGGCGTCGCGGAGCTTCCAGTCGAGGAAACAGACACCGTCCACGGCCTCGACGAGGCCCTTGACCGCGCCGCCGAAGCGGGTCGCCATGCCGCCGTTGAGGACGGCCACCGCGACGCCGTCGAAGTCCGGCGCGGCGTCATCCGGCAGCTCGGCCATCTCGCCGTCGGCGAGCGGCTCGAGGACGCCGCGGACGAGGTTCGACTCCTTCGAGAGCTCTCCCCTCTCGACGCGGCCGCGCAGCTCCTCGAAGCGCTCGCGGTCGAAACCGTAGCGCTCGAGGATCTCCTCGACGGTCAAAAGGCGTAGGGCGGGCGGTGCACGCCCTCCTCCGTCACGATCGCCGCGATCAGGGCCGCGGGCGTGACGTCGAAGGCGGGGTTGCGCGCCGGGAAGCGGGACGTGACCTCGGCCGGGTCGCGCTCCTCGATCGGGAT
>JAFAIV010000110.1 GCA_019236545.1 Actinomycetota bacterium
AGAGCGCGACCATGGTCTCGCGGATCCGGTCGCGCTCCTCGGGCGGGGCGTCGGGGACGCGGGCGAGGAGCAGGTCGAGCGCGCGCTCGACGTCACCGGAAGCGAGGGCCGCCTGGACCTCGCCGTCGAGCTCGCTCTCCTCGAGCAGCCGTTCGGTCGCGCTCGGCGCCGTCAGGCCCTCGAGGAAGGCGCGGACGCGCTCGGCCGGCAGCGCGCCGACGAACTCGCCCACGACGTGGCCGTTGCGGAACGCCTTGACCGCGGGGATGCCGCGGACGCCGAACTCCGACGCCAGCTGCGGGTTCGCGTCGACGTCGACCTTCACGAGCTCGACCGCGCCGTCGGTCGCGGCGACCTCCTGCTCCAGCACCGGCCCGAGCGCGCGGCACGGGCCGCACCACTCGGCCCAGAAGTCGACGACGACCGGCCGCTCGGCGGAGCGCTCGACGACGTCCTGCTCGAAGGTGGCCTCGGTCACGTCCATGCGTCTCCACGGTAGACGACGTCAGCCGTGCAGCCGGCCACGAGGGCGGCGCGCGGGTCGGCGACGCCGCGGAGCTGCGGGTGGGTCAGGTCGATGTCGATCTCCGGGACTGCGTCGAGGCCGAGGGACGCCGCGCCGCCGGCGGACCCGATCTCGAGCAGCGCGGCCGGGGTGAAGACGTCGCGCCTGCCGGACTGGCGTCGCCCGATCCCGTCGAGCTCGCGGAGCTCCTCGAACGGGTCGATCCGGACGTTCGAGTCGGACCCGACGCAGAGCGGGATCGAACGGTGCAGGACGCGCTCGACGGGCAGGAAGCCGTCGCCGAGGTTCGCCTCCGTCGTCGGGCAGACGCAGATGCGCGCACCCGCCTGCCCGAGCAGGTCGAGCTCGCGGCCGTCGGCGTGCGTCGCGTGGACGACGGTCGTGCGCGGGCCGAGGCAGCCCGTCTCGGCGAGGAGCTCGATCGGGCGCAGCCCGTGCTCGGCGACGCACTCCTCGATCTCGCGCGGCTGCTCGTCCGCGTGGACGTGCAGCGGGAGCCCCTGCTCCTCGGCGTACCGGCCGAGCTGCTCGAGCCAGTCGCGCGGGCAGGCGCGGACCGAGTGGGGAGCGACGCCGACGCGGACGCCGGCCTCGCGGAGCGTCTCCAGCCCGCCGAGGTACTCCGCGACCGAGCCCTGGCGGAAGCGGTCGATGCCGCCACGCGCGTACGCGACGTGGAGCAGGACGAGCTCGATCCCGGCCTCCGCCGCCGCCTCGGCCGCGGCGTTCGCCTCGGCGAGGCCGAGGTAGTGGAACTCGCCGACGGCGACGTACCCCGCCGCGCGCATCTCCGCGTAGACGCGCGTGTACTCGGCGCGCACGCCCTCGGGTGTCTGGCCGCGCGCGAGCTCCAGCATCGTCTCGCGCCACGCCCAGAAGTCCGAGCCCTCCGCGCGCCCGCGGAGCGCGCGCTGGAAGGCGTGGCTGTGGGCGTTGACGAAGCCGGGGATCTTGAAGGTGTCCGGCACGCGAGGGAGGATAGGGGCCCTTGCTGCGGCGCCTCTTGGTCGTGGGGCTGGTCTGGGCGTGCTTCGGCGTGCCCTGCGCCGCCGCGGGCACGGTCGCGATCTTCTACTACCCGTGGTACGGCACGGTGGCGAAGGACGGCGCCTGGGTGCACTGGAACCAGAACGGCCACCGGCCGCCGAACGACCTCTACTCGAGCTTCTTCCCCGCGAGCGGCCCGTACTCGAGCGACAGCCGGGCCGTCGTGGACGCGCAGATGGCGGAGATCGCCGGCGCCGGGGTGGACGAGATCGTCGTCTCGTGGTGGGGGCGCGGTTCCGCCGAGGACCAGCGCCTGCCGCTCGTCGCCGCCGCAGCCAAGGCGCACCGGCTCGCGGTCGCCATCCACCTGGAGCCGTACCCGGGCCGCTCGGCCGCCTCGATCGCCGGCGACCTGGAGTACCTCGCAGGCCGCGGCGTGCGCGACGTCTTCGTCTACCACCCGCGCGACATCGCCACCGCCGACTGGGCCGGCCTCCTGGCGCGGTTCCCGACGCTGCGCGTCTTCTCGGGCGACGAGGACGTGAGCTTCGCGGTCCAGGGGAGGTTCGCCGGCTTCTACACGTACGACTTCGTCGACTACGGCGCCGCCAAGTTCATCCGGCTCTGCGAGGAGGCGCGGCACGCGCACATCCTCTGCGCGCCGTCCGTCGGCCCCGGCTACACGGGCGTCCGCGCCGGCGAGCCGCCCGTCGTGAAGCCGCGCGACGACGGCCGGACGTACGACAACCTCTGGCGCGCCGCGATCGCCGCGGCGCCGGACTTCGTCACGATCACGAGCTTCAACGAGTGGGGGGAGGGGACGCAGATCGAGCCCGCCGCGCCGAAGCGCGGCTACCTCGACTACCAGGGCGCGTGGGGCCTCACCGGAGCCGCCTCCGACGACGCGTACCTCACGCGGACGGCGTACTGGGCGGCGCGGTTCCACGCGCTTCGCTAGCCGTATCCTTCGCGCCATGGCCGCCCGCGCGGTTCCCGCACCGCTCGCTCAGCTGCCGAACGCGCTGACGGTCGCCCGCCTGTTCCTCATCCCGATCTTCGTCGTCCTCATGGTCCGCGCCGGCGACGGGCCGAGCTGGGCGGCAGGCGCCGTCTTCTGCGTCGCCGGCATCACGGACCAGGTCGACGGCTTCCTCGCGCGCCGCTGGCACGTCGAGTCGCGCTTCGGGAAGGTCGCCGACCCGCTCGCCGATCGGCTGATGATCGACGCCGCCGTGATCCTCCTGGTGGCGTACGGACGGCTGCCGTGGGAGGGTCTCGTCGTGATCGCCGCGCGCGACCTCCTCCTGCTCGCCGGCTGGCGGATCCTGCAGCCGCGCGGGATCGACCTCGACGTGAACGTCGTCGGCAAGGCCGCGACCTGGGTGCTCTACGCGGCGATCGGCTTCCGCATCGTCACGCACGACCACACGCAGTGGCCGGTCGACCTCTTCTGGGCCGGCCTCGGTCTCGCGGTCGTCGCCGCGATGTTCTACGTGCGCGACGCCTGGAGAGAACTCCACCGATGAAGGCCGTGGTCATGGCCGGGGGAGAGGGCACCCGCCTGCGCCCGCTCACCTCGAATCAGCCGAAGCCGATGGTCCCGATCGTCGGCAAGCCGTGCATGGAGCACATCATCGAGCTGCTGAAGCGGTACGGCTTCGAGGAGGTCATCGTCACCGTCGCCTTCCTGCCGCAGGCGATCCGCAGCTACTTCGGCGGCGGCGAGACGCTCGGCGTGGAGATCTCGTACTCGGTCGAGGAGTCGCCGCTCGGAACGGCCGGCTCGGTTCGCCTCGCCGCGGGCCAGCTCGACGACACGTTCCTCGTCATCTCCGGCGACGCGCTCTGCGACGTCGACCTCGGCCGGCTGGTCGCGTTCCACAAGGAGAAGGGCTCGTCGGTCACGATCGGCCTGAAATCCGTCGACAACCCGCTCGAGTTCGGGATCGTCGTCACCGACGAGGAGGGCCGGATCGAGCGCTTCCTCGAGAAGCCGTCCTGGGGCCAGGTCTTCTCGGACACGATCAACACCGGCATCTACGTCCTCGAGCCGGAGGTGCTGAAGCACATCCCGACCGACCGCCCTTACGACTTCTCGAAGGAGCTCTTCCCGCTCCTGCTCGAGATGGGCCGCCCGATGTACGGGCTCGCACTCGACGGCTACTGGCAGGACATCGGCAACCTCGACCAGTACCGGCAGGCGAACTTCGACGCGCTCGACGAGAAGGTTCAGCTCGAGATCCCGGGGATCCGGATCCGCGGGAACATCTGGCTCGGCGACGGCGTCGACCTCGACAAC
>JAFAIV010000100.1 GCA_019236545.1 Actinomycetota bacterium
GCTTGTCGCGAGGGAACGCGGCCTTGTCGACCAGGAGGACGGACGCGCCGGCGGACGCGAGCCGGTACGCCGCGGTCGAGCCGCCGGGGCCGGCGCCCACGATCGCTACGTCGAAGCCGGGCACGGCCCAAAGCTACAATCCGCACCCCCAAGGGGGTGTGCCCGAGCGGCCAAAGGGAACGGGCTGTAAACCCGTCGGCTCAGCCTACGGAGGTTCGAATCCTCCCGCCCCCACTCGTCACGACGTGCCCCTCGGCGTATACGGTCCCGCTCGTAACGGACCGCACACGCCCAGGGAGGCCAGCATGAGCTCGACCGAGGTCCGCACCGCCGCCACCGGCGCAGGCGCTCGCGCCGTGAACGACCTGAAGCTCGAGGTCGTGGTCATCCCGGTCGCCGACGTCGACCGGGCGAAATCGTTCTACGAGGGCCTCGGCTGGAGGCTCGACGCCGACTTCCCGTTCGACAACGGCTTTCGCGTCGTCCAGCTGACGCCGCCCGGCTCGGGCTGCTCGATCCAATTCGGAACCCGGATGACCGCCGCCGCTCCCGGATCCGCGCAGGGGCTGTACCTCGTCGTCTCGGACATCCAGGCGGCGCGGGCCGAGCTCGTCGCGCGCGGCGCCGACGTGAGCGAGGTGTACCACCCCGCCGAGGCCGGAGCGCAATTCCGGGCCGACGGCAGCGGCCGGGCCGAGGGCCCCGCGCCCGACCATGCGACGTACAGCTCCTTCGCGAGCTTCCGCGACCCGGACGGGAACGCGTGGCTGCTGCAGGAGGTGACGACGCGGCTCCCCGGCCGGGTCGAGGCGGAGGCGACCTACGCATCCGCGGGCGACCTCGCGCTGGCGCTCCAGCGTGCCGCCGCGGCGCACGGGGAGCACGAGAGCCGGACCGGCGCCGCCGACCCGAACTGGCCGGAGTGGTACGCGGCGTACATGGTCGCAGAGGCAACCGGCGCCGAGCTCCCCGCGTAGTGCGGCGCCTCAGCCGCTGTCCGGGACGCTCTCGAGCTTGACCGCTGCGATCTCGAGGTAGTTCGCGCTCACGCTCGCGCCGGCGGCGCTGCACTGAACCGTCACCGTGCCGCCGCCGCTGAACGTGTGCGCGACGACGAAGGCGAGGCTCGCCGGTGGCGCAGATCTGCAGCAGCGGCGGCTTTCGGCCGGATTCGGGCCACCATTAGCGGGGCCTTAACCACCGGCTAACGCATGTTCTCGTAGCGAACATCTGCCGCTGCGACCGTGATGTGCATGACGGCGGAAGCGATGCGGGTCGAGGCTCTCGCGGAGCAGAGGCGGCCTCTCGCCGCCGTGCCGACCCCTCGCTCGCTTCTCGACGTGTTCGACGCGACCGTGGCGGCGGTGCCCGAGGCGAGCGCCATCGATGCGCCGGACGGGAACCTCAGCTACGCGCAGCTGGCCTCGGAGACCGAGGCGCTGGCGTCCCGCCTGCGCGACTTCGGAGTCGGAGCCGGCGACCGCGTCGGCGTCCGCGTCGCGAGCGGGACCGCCGACCTCTATGTCGCGATCCTGGCCGTCCTCCGGGCTGGGGCCGCCTACGTCCCCGTCGACGCCGACGACCCGCCGGCGCG
This sequence comes from Actinomycetota bacterium, assembly GCA_019236545.1. Taxonomy (GTDB): domain Bacteria; phylum Actinomycetota; class Thermoleophilia; order Gaiellales; family Gaiellaceae; genus Palsa-739. Next base: position 1,595 of record JAFAIV010000100.1, read on the forward strand.
TGCCGAGGCGGTGTGGGACGCGGCCGAAGTCTGTGCCGTCGTCGGCGACGACCTCCGGATCGTCGAGCGCGCCGTCCCTCAGGGGGAGCTCCGGCGCCCCACGCCCAGCGACGACGCCTGGGTGATCTTCACGTCGGGCTCGACCGGGACGCCGAACGGGGTCGTCGTCACGCACGGCTCGGCGGCCGCGCTCGTCGACGCCGAGGCGACGCTCTGGACGGTCGAGCCGGGGGATCGCGTCCTGGCGGGACTCTCGGTGGGATTCGACGCGAGCTGCGAGGAGATGTGGCTCGCCTGGAGGCACGGCGCCACGCTCGTACCGGCACCGCGCGAGCGCGTTCGCTCGGGCGTCGACCTCGGCGCCTGGCTCGCGCAGCGCGGGATCACCGTCATCTCCACGGTCCCGACCCTCGCAAGCCTCTGGGGCGACGACGTCTGGGACGGGGTTCGCCTGCTGAT
>JAFAIV010000107.1 GCA_019236545.1 Actinomycetota bacterium
CCGGCCCGCGCAGCGGATGCACTACTTCTTCCGGAACGGCCAGGGCGACGAGGTCGTGTTCGTCCACGAGGGCTCGGGCACGCTCGAGACGATCTTCGGCGACCTGCCGTACACGGAGGGCGACTACATCGTCATCCCGCGCGGCACGACGTACCGCTTCAACCCGAAGGGCGCGCAGCGCTACCTCGTCTTCGAGACGCCGGGATTGATCGAGATCCCGCGCCGCTACCGCAACCAGTCCGGCCAGATCGTCGAGGGGGCGCCCTACTACCACCGCGACATCCACCCGCCGACCGAGCTCAAGACGGTGCGCGAGACGGGCGAGTTCCCGGTCAAGGTGCGCGTGCGCGGCGGGTACCAGACGTACGTCGTCGACTACCACCCGTTCGACGTCGTCGGCTGGGACGGCTACCTCTTCCCGTGGACGTTCTCGATCCACGACTTCGAGCCGATCACCGGCCGCATCCACCAGCCGCCGCCGTCGCACCAGACCTTCGCCGGCCCGAACTTCGTGATCTGCTCGTTCTGCCCGCGCAAGCTCGACTTCGACCCGCTCGCGGTGCCGATCCCGTATCACCACTCGAACCTGCAGTCGGAGGAGATGATCTATTACGTCTCCGGCAACTTCGGCTCGCGGAAGGGCGTCGAGGTCGGCTCCATCACGCTGCACCCCTCCGGCCTGCCGCACGGGCCGCAGCCGGGGCTTGCGGAGAAGTCGATCGGCGTCAGCGAGACGCACGAGCTCGCGGTCATGTGCGACACGTTCAACCCGCTGAAGCTGACGCCGTTCGCGCGCGACCTCGACGACGGGACGTACTGGCGGTCCTGGTACGCGAACGCCGGCGACGGGGCCGAGGGCGCCGACGCGTCCGGCGCCGGCCTCACGTCGCACCTCTAGCCGTTTTACGTGCGCGTTACGTGAATCCGAGTAAGGTTCGTGCGGGATGAGACGAGTCGTGCTCATCGTGACGGTGGCGCTGGCGCTGGTCGTCTCCGCCGCCGCGCTCGCGGAGACGCCGCCCGGCCTCGCCGCGAAGCTCCACAACCAGAAGCTTCAGGTCCGGTCGGCGCTCGCGCTGACGAACCGGCTGCTCGTGCGCTGCCACGCCGGCACCGCGTCGACGCAGGGCGGCGTGCAACCGTACGTCCGCCTGCCGGTCTGCACGAAGGCAGGCCAGCTCCGCACCGACCTGATCGCGATGCTCGACCGCCTCGACTCGGGGAAGGCGGCCGGGTCGCAGCTCCCGACGCTGGTCTCGCACGCCCAGGCACTCGGCGCCGCGGTGCAACCGCAGGTGCTGCCCGCCATCGGCGGGAACGGCTAGACGCTCGCGGCGGCCTCTTCGGGGGGAGGGCCGCCGCTAGCGTCTCGGGGTGGGGTTCCTCGCCGCGCCGCAGCCGTTCTCGTTCGAGCTGACGGCCGCGCGCTTCCGCGTCATCGGGCCCGACCGAGCGAGTCTCTGGGAGGACGGCGCGCTGTACCGGGCAGTCGGCGGGCGCGAGGTGCGGATCGCCGCGGCGGACGGCGGCGTCGACGTCGAGCCGCTCGACGCGGAGACGGAGCCGGTCGTCCGGCGGCTGCTCGGCCTCGACTTCGACCTCGTCGCGTTCTCCGAGTGGGCGGCGCGCGACGAGGTGCTGGCGCCGCTGGTCGTCCGCCTCGCGGGCTTCCGGCCGTCGCTCTCCCCGGATCCGTTCGAGGCGCTCGTCACGTCGATCACGGCGCAGCAGGTCTCGCTCCGCTCGGCCGTCGCGATCCGGAACCGCTTCGTCGAGCGGCTCGGCGAGCCGGTCGGGCGCGCGTACGCGTTCCCGCTGCGGGAGCGCGTCGCGCTCGCGTCCGAGGAGGAGCTCGTCGCGCTCGGCTTCTCGCGGCGGAAGGCGGAGTACGTCGTCGGGCTCGCGCGGAGCGACCTCGACCTGGACGGGCTCGCCCTGCTCTCCGACGAGGAGGTGAAGGCGCGGCTCGTCGCCGTGCGCGGGCTGGGGGAGTGGACGGCCGACTGGTTCCTCGCCCGCTGCCTCGGGCGGCCGCGCGCGTGGCCCGCCGGCGATCTCGTCCTGCGCAAGGTCGTCCGCGACGCCTATGGCGTCGACGACGTCCGCGCCGCGGGCGCTCGGTTCGAGCCGTTCCAGAACCTCACCGCGCAGTACCTGCTCGCGCAGTTGCTCGTCCCGTAAACGCTTTACGTTGCCATTACGGGCACCAGGTACGGGGCTTACCGGACAGGCTCAAGGTGCGATCGCTCCTCCCAATCGACCCCCAAGGAGAGTCGCATGACCAAGAAGGTGATCGTGCTCGCTGCGGTGGCTCTCGCCCTCGCACCCGCCGCGCTCGCAGCCAACGGGAACGGCAACGGCCAGACGCTGCCGGGCCTCAACCCGAGCCTGTTCCAGTCCGCCTCCAACGGCTCGAACCCCGGCCAGGGCTCGGGCGACCAGTCCGGCCAGAACGGCCAGCAGGGCCAGGGCCAGAACGGCCAGCAGGGCCAGGGCCAGGCCCAGGGCGACGGCCCGCTCGCGCGTCTCCGCGAGGCCGGCCGGATGCTCGGCGCCTGCCTCCTCCTCCCGGACGCCCCGGCAGACAAGTGCAACACGCTCGCCGGCAAGGTCGAGACCGGCGTCGCGAACCTCGACTCGAAGGTGCAGGACCGGATCACGAAGATCCAGCAGACCTGCACCGCCGGCTCGACCGACCAGAACTGCCAGAACGCCGACCAGCGGATCGCCGCCCTCCAGAAGGCGGACACCTGGCTGCAGGCGTTCGGGGCGAAGCTGAAGACGCTGTTCCCCGGCGCCGTCACCGGCTGAGCCCGGCCACGACGGAGGGGCCGTTGGAGCCCACGGCCCCTCCTCTATCGTGGCCCTCGTGATCCGCCCTGCCACGCGCGACGACCTGCCGCTCGTTCGCGAGCTCTGGCGCGAATTCGAGGCGGAGGTACCCGACGAGCCCTGGCGGCCCGCCGACGAGGACGACCTCCAGGACTTCGTCGACGCCGAGGCCGTCCTGCTGGCGGAGGAGGACGGCGAGGCCTTCGGGCTCGCGCTGACCTCCCGCCGCGGCGAGAAGCTCGGCGTCCTCGAGGTGCTCTACGTTCGCCCGCAGGCGCGCCGGCGCGGGATCGCGCGCGAGCTCGTGCGCGAGGTCGCGGCCCGCTTCCGGGCGTCCGGCGCGGAGATGCTCGAGCTCGAGGTGCTGGCGTCGAACACGGTCGCCCGCGGCATCTACGAGCGCTGGGGCCTGCGCCCCGTCGAGCTGATCCTCGCCGGGCGACTCGACGAGCTCGAGGCGCGGCTCGCACCCGCGACCGGCCCGACCTTCGGCTCCGTTCACGCCCAGACCGACGACCTCGGCGCCGTCGAGCGCGTCGTCCAGAAGGTCATGCCGCGGCTCGGGAAGTCCGCCGGGACGAGCGTCAGCGGGCCGTTCGACGGCTGGGTCGTCGTCCACGACGAGCTCTGCGACCGCGAGCCGGAGATGCTCCGCCGCCTCGCGCGCGAGCTCTCCTACGCGCTGCCGGCGGTGACGCTCTCGCTCGGCGTCGAGGCGGGTGCGGTCGTCCGCTACAACCTCTTCGACCGGGGCGGCGACGTGGACGAGTACCTCTCCGTCCCCGAGTTCTACGGCGAGCTGCCGCCCGGCGACGTGATTGCGCTCGGCTCGAACCCGATGGTCGTCGCGCGTCTTACCGGCGCCGACCCGCGCCGAGTGCGGGAGGTCGCCCGCACCGCCTCCGCGCCCGCCGACCTGCCGCCCGCGACGGAGCTCGTCGTCGAGATCGCGGGCGCGCTCGGCCTCTCGGAGGCCGGCCACGGCTGGGAGGGGAAGCTGACGTGCTGACCCTCTACGACGCGCCGCGCTGTCCGTACTGCGCCCGCGTGCGGATCGTCCTCGCGGAGAAGGGCGTGGAGCTCGAGGTCGTCGAGATCGACCTCTCCGACCGGCCGGCCTGGATCTACGAGAAGAACTCGACGGGACGCGTGCCGGTGATCGAGGAGGACGGATGGGTGCTCCCCGAGTCCGCCGTGATCATGGAGTACCTCGAGGAGCGCCACCCGGATCCGCCCCTGCTCCCGGCCGACCCCGCCGACCGCGCGCTTGCGCGGCTTCTCGTCTTCCGCGGCGACGAGGTCACCGACCCGTACTACGCGTTCCGCCGCAAGGAGGACGGCGCGCGCGAGCGGCTCGACGCCCAGCTCGCGCGGCTCGACGCGGTGCTCCACGGCCGGCCGTACCTCGCGGGCTCGGAGTACTCGCTCGCGGACATCGGCATCGTCCCGTGGATCCTGCGGACGCGGGACATGCTCGGCGTCGAGCTCGACCCGTTCCCGGCGCTCACCGCCTGGCTCGAGCGGCTGCTGGAGCGGCCCGCGGTCGCCGCCGAGGCGGACATCGTGGCGACGTTGTAGGTTCTGGATCGTGGTCGGAGAGCTGCCGAGAGTCGTGGACGCCGCATGGCTGGCGGAGCATCTGGGCGAGGACGACCTCGTCGTCGGCGACGTCCGCGGGCCGAACGCGCACATGCGCGGGCACATCCCGGGCTCGCGCCCTCTCGTGCTCGGATCGCCGCCGCCCGGCGCGGACGAGGAGTCGGTGCAGGAGCTCGCGCGCGAGGTGGCGCTGCGCCTGCGGCGCCACGGGATCACCGGCCGCGAGCGGCTCGTCCTCGTCGACCGCGGCGACGGCGTCGGCGCGATGCCGACCGCGCAGATGGCCGAGCTCGCCGGGCATCCGAACGTCGCCGTTCTGCTCGGCGGCATCGCCGGGTGGGACGGCGAGCTGGCCGAGGGCGCGATCGAGCTGGAGCCGGTTCGCGGGGCCGACCTCGAGCCGAGCCCGCGCGCGTTCCCGACGCGGCAGGAGCTCGCGTCGCGGCTCGACGACGCCGAGCTGACGCTGCTCGACGTCCGGACGGAGGAGGAGTACACCGGTAAGCGCGGCAGCCCGTGCGACCCGCGCCAGGGCCACATCCCCGGCGCGCGGCACGTCGAGCTCGGCGAGCTCTTCGACGCGCCCGGCAGTCCGGCCTCGCCGGAGCGGATCCGCGAGCTCGTCGGCCTCCCCGAGGGCGCCGAGGTCGTCGCCTACTGCCACTCCGGCTCGCGCTCCGCGCTGGCGACGCTCGCCCTCCGGTACGCGGGCTACGACGCCCGCAACTACGCCGGCTCCTGGCACGAGTGGAGCCGCCATTCCGAGCTTCCGCTCGAGCGCTAAGCGGCGCGGGCGAGGGCCCGCTCGGCCGCCTCGAGGAAGGCGCCGCACAACGTGCGCCCGAGCTCGTTCCAGCGGCCGATCCTCTCCGTGACCTCGGCGCGGAGCCCGTCCGCGTCCGGCGGCGGGTCCTCCGGATCGGCGATCCAGCCCTCCAGCTGGGACGCCGTGACCTCCGGGTGGAACTGGACGGCCCAGCACGCGTCGCCGAGGCGGAACGCCTGCGTCGCCGCGGCGCTGCGCGCGAGCTCCACCGCGCCGTCCGGGACGCCGTAGGTGTAGTGGTGCCACTGCATCGCGTCGAAGCGGCGCGGCAACGCGCCGAGCACCGGGTCGGCGGCGCCCGCGTCGTTCAGCTCGACCTCGTGCCAGCCGATCTCGGGCTCCGGAAGCGGGCCGACCCAGCCGCCGCCCGCGCGCGCGAGCAGTTGCGCGCCGAGGCAGATCCCGAGCGCCGGCACCCCGCGCCCGATGAGGTCCTGCAGGAGGACGAGCTCGTCGCGCAGCCACGGGTGCGACGCGTCCTGGTCGGCGTGCATCGAGCCGCCGAGGACGAGCACCGCGTCGTAGCACTCCAGCGGCAGCGGCGGCCGCGTCCCCCAGACGAAGCTCCACTCGTCGAGGCGGTGACCCGCCTCCCGTACCACGGGATCGAAGAGCGACGCCCGTCCGTTGGCGCCGTGGATGAGCGACAGCACCTTCACGTGACCGAGGTTACTTGGCCGGGATGCGGTTCACGTCGAGCAGCCGCCGCAGCTGGACGGCGTTCGTCGCCGCCTGTGAGATCCGGCCCAGCGGGTTGTCCGGGTCCTGCGACGACGCGTTGTTGTTGAAGAAGGCGAACGCCTGCTCCGCCTGGCCCGCGAGCTCGCGCAGCGGCTCGACCCACTCGGCGAGCTCGTCCTCGGAGTAGAGGTAGTCGAACCGCTCCGCCGCCGAGCCGCCGCGCTTGTTCCACGTGCCGAGATTGCGCCCGTGGAAGCGGACGTACGCCGTCGGCGAGGTCGTCGCCACCACGGTCGGGACGAGGTTCTTCGCCGTGTCCGACTTCGGCGCGTCGACCGTCACGTAGGTCGCTCCGATCCGCTCGAGGAAGGCGAGCGACTCGGCGCGGTGCTCGTCGTCGAGCCAGGAGCGGTGCCGGAACTCGACCAGCATCTCGTCGCCGCCAAGCTGCTCGCGCGCCCACTCGAGGTAGTCGAGCGAGGAGTCCTTGAAGACGACGTACGGCGGGAGCTGGAAGAGGATCCCGCCGAGCTTCCCCGCGGCGCGCAGCGGCTCGAGCGAGGCGAGGAAGCGGCGGAAGACCTCGCCACGGAGCTCGCGCGGCGGCCGGTCGACGCGGCCGCGCTCGTCCACGGGCATCTCGGCGCGCAGGTCCTCCGGGATCGTCTCGGCCTTGACCGGGTGCCGTGTCATCAGCCCGAACGCCTTCACGTGCATCGCGAAGCCGTCCGGCGTCCGCTGCGCCCAGCCCTCGACCATCGAGTCGGTCGGGAGGCGGTAGTACGTCGAGTCGACCTCGACCGTGTCGAAGTGCTCGGCGTACCAGGCGAGGCGCTCCTTCGCGGGGAGCTTCGGCGGGTAGAACCACTTCGAGAGCGCCTCGTCCGCCCACGAGCACGTCCCGATCCGCACCGTCGCGGCCACCTCGCGAGCATACGGGTAGGGTCGCGCCGTGCACGCCGAGCGCTTCGAGAGCGCCCTCTGGCAGACGTCGTCGCTCCTGCTGGAGAAGGACGGCGAGGCGGTGCTGGTCGACCCGTGCATCTCCCGCGAGGAGGTGGCGCGGATCGCGGCGCGCGTGGACGAGCTCGGCGCGCGTGTCGTCGCGGTGCTGGCGACGCACGCCGACTGGGATCACGTCTGCGGGATCGCGGCGTTCCCGGATGCGGAGGCTGCGATGGGGGAGGCGAGCGCGGCGCGGGTGGAGTCGGGCGAGCCGTGGGAGCGGATCCGGGCAGCCGCCGCCGAGTACGGGATCGAGGTCGCCGGCGAGCCGCGCGTCGACCGGCGGCTCCAGGTCGGGCG
>JAFAIV010000179.1 GCA_019236545.1 Actinomycetota bacterium
CTCTTTCCCTACACGACGCTCTTCCGATCTAGCCCGAGCGCGACGAGCACGACGCCGAGGACTGCCGGGCCGGCGAAGCGATGGACCGCGTTGTAGGCGGGCACGGCGCGCGGGTGGAGCTGCCCCTGCCGGAGACCGGGCGCGAAGCCGGCGAGGAGCGGCAGGTCGGGCGCGAGCCCGAGCGCGACGGCCGCCCACCACGGGCCGGAGACGGTGAGGCAGGCGGCGAGCAGCGCGGCCGCGAGACCTGCGTAGGCGATGCGGCGATGGGTGTGGGTCACGGGAATCTCCGTTCGTTTGCTAACGCTGTTAGCCAACGATAGCTAACGTCGTTAGCCACGTCAAGGAGCTGCGATGGGCCGTTCGGCCTACGAGACCTCACTTACCCCATCCGGTTGATGAAACCGTCGCCTCGTCGTGCCGAAATGCACGTAGGTGCCGCCGCCGCGCCTCCCCCGCTGGCTCGCCTTCTGCGTCCTCGCCGTGCTCGTCCCGGCCGGCGTCGCATCGGCGTCGCCCAAGCTCCTCGGCTGGCACGGCGTCGGCGGCGCGATCTCGCTCGTGCACGGCGTCCGCGGCGGGGCGGCTCCCCGGATCTCGTTCGAGCGCGGGCCGGTCATGTCGCTCTCGGCCGCGGCGAAGCCGGTCGCGTCGACCTCGGCCGGCGTCTACGTCGGCAGCGCCTGGGTCGAGGGCGCGCCCGGGCGGCGCGTCTGCCTGCGCGTGCGCGAGTGGGCCGGCCCCGAGGTCGTCGGCTCGCTGCAGTCCTGCGCCGCCGCGAGCGCGACCTGGCAGGCGTTCCCGCCCCTCGACTACCGGGCGCGCGCCGGCCACTCGCTCGACCTCGTCGCGTTCGAGCCGAAGCCGGCGCGCGGCGACAGCTTCGCGATCGACCGCATGACGCTCCACGCGCAGGAGGCGACCGCGAGCGGGCTCGGCCTGGAGGCGCTCGACAGCGCGCACGTCCGGCTCGACTGGGACGCCGTCCCAGGCGCGTCGACCTACCGCGTCAGCCGCGGCTCGCTCGTCCTCGGCACGACGACCGCGACGACGTTCACCGACGCGCTCCTCTGGCCGCGCACCTCCTACGACTACACGGTCGAGGCGCTCGACGGGAACGGCCAGGTCGCGGCGACGCTGACGGGCTCGGCGACCACGGCGGCGCTCCCGGCGGCCGGCTTCCCGCGGCCGTTCGGCGGCTCCTTCTGGAACACGCCCATCGGCAGCGACCCGAAGCTCGACCCGAACGACGCGGCCGTCATGGCGCACTTCGTCGCGCACCTGAACTACCCGAACCTGACGCTGCGCTCCTGGGGCGTCGACGTGGCGGAGGCACACCCCGGCGACCCGGCCTACGACGTCCCCTGCACGATGTACTCCTGCACCCTCGGCGCCTTCGGCACGCTCCGGATCCCGGCCACCGCGGTCCCCGCGCCCGGCGGCGACCACCACCTCGCGGTCGTCGACCCGGCGACCGGGCGCGAGTGGGACCTCTGGGAGGCGCAGCGCCAGGGCGCCGGTTGGACCTCGGCGGCGGGCGCGGCCGTCTCGACCTCGGGCGACGGCATCGTCGAGAGCCCGAAGGCCTCCGGCGACGCCGCGAACTTCGCGCTGCTGGCCGGCCTGCTCCGGCCCGAGGAGATCCTGCAAGGGCACATCGACCACGCGCTCGTCATCACCGTGCCGGGGATCGCGGCCGGCCCGCCGGTCTGCCCCGCGACCCACAACGCCCCGACCGGGACGAACGACCCAAACGCGCTCCGCGAGGGCATGAAGCTCCAACTCGACCCGTCGGTGGACGTGTCGGCGCTGCCGATCCCGGACTGGGAGAAGACGATCGCGCGGGCGCTCCAGGTCTACGGCGCCTACGTCCGCGACAACGGCGGCACCGTCGCCGTGATGGCGGAGAACACGGACTCGCGCGGCTACGACGCGTGGGCGAAGGTCGGCCTCGAGGGCGACGTCGTCTCGCTCGCGGGGATCCCGTGGACGAAGCTACGCCTGCTCGCGCCGGGCTGCTAGCGCCGCGGCCGCTCGGGTGCACTTGAGGTTGACGCGCAGCAGGCCGTCGCGGCGGAAGATCCCCGCCCGGGGCCGGAGGAACGGGTCGCCGGGCCGGCCGGGGAGGCCGTACGCCTCCGTGTAGCCCGCGGCGCGCACCGTGTCGCGCACGCGGGCGTCCTGCTCGCCGTACGGGTACGCGAACGCGCTGCACGCGCGGCCGAGCTCGGCCTCGATCCGCGCGCGCGACGTCCGCAGCTCGTCCACGAGCTCGTCGTGCGCAAGCGAGCGCAGGTGCGGATGGCTGCGCGTGTGGGAGCCGATCGCGACGTCGTGGAGACCTCGCAGCTCGTCCCACGTCAGCGTGGCGAGCTCGTCGAGCGGCTCGGCTGCGAGCTCGCGGACGGTCAGCGGCGCGCCGTCGTCCGCGTGGTCGCTGCAGACGAAGATCGTCGTCCGCACCTCGAGACGGCGCAGGAACGGCAGGACGTCGACCACGTTCCGGAACGCGTCGTCGAAGGTGACGTGGAGCCGGAGGCCGCGCCGCAGGAAGGAGCGGATCTGCCGCTCGAAGTCGTGCGGGCGAACCGAGAGCGCGTGCTCCCAGCCGTCCGACACGGCGTGGTAGCAGAGGACGACCTCGGTCAAGGGCGTTCGTTGGGGCGCGGAGTCGGCTCCGGCCGGACGAGCCGCCGCGTCATCGCGTCGAGCGCGAGCGCGATCCCGACGAGCACCCACAGCGCCTTGCTCAGCTCGTTCGACAGGAAGATCGCGCCGATCACGTAGCCGAGCAGCCCGACGGCCACCGCGAGCGAGTACCGCTGCAGGAGCTCGTGCCCGTGCGCCCGCGCGCGCCGGTAGCTGCGGACGCAGAACCAGAACGTGCCGAGGATGACGCCGCCGAAGAGCGCGATCCCGACCGGGCCGAGCTCGGTCAGCGTCTCGAGGTAGGCGTTGTGCACCTCCTTGCCGCTGTTGATCCATGGCGCGGCGAGGTCGACGCCCGGGGTCGCGGCGAGCCACTGGAGCGACTCGGCACGGAAGTTCCCCTCGCCGATCCCGAGCCACGGGTGGTGCGTGTACGCGTTCCAGGCCGCGTTCCAGAGGTCGGTGCGCCCGGAGCCGCGGTCGCTCGGGTGGATGATCGTCTGCGCGCGGGCGACGAACGACGTCGAGCCGAGCGCGACGGCCGCCGCGACCGCGAGCGCGAGGAAGCCGACGTACGACGCCTTCTGCGAGCGGCGGCGGAAGAACGTCCTCCACGGCAGGACGATCGTCGAGAGGACGACGACGCCGAGCGCGATCAACCCGCCGCGCGAGAGCGACGAGACGACCGAGAGCACGATCACGCCGACGACGCCGTAGAGCAGTGCGCGGACCGCGGGCCGGCGCGCCGTCGCCGCCAGCGTCAGCGTCGCCGGCAGCGCGATCGTCTGGTAGACGGCGAAGTAGTTCGGGTCGCCCTGCAGGCCGTCGCCGCGGGCCGTGTCGTTCGACGATGCGTAGGTCACGAACGAGACGAGCCCGAACACGAACGAGCCGAGGCTGAGCGTCGTCAAGACGGACGTGAGCTGCTGCGGCGTCCGCACGAGCAGCGCGAAGGTGAGCATGTAGGCCATCGCCAGGCCCCACGAGTCGAGCTCGGTCAGCACCCAGTGCGTGTCGCTCGCCCAGTAGAGGCTGATCGCCATCCAGAGCCCGTAGCCGAGCGCGAGCGCGACGAGCGGGTTCCAGCGCAGCTGCGGGCGCAGGTGCATCAGGAGCGAGTACGCGAGCACCGCGATCGCGAGCACGCCCGCGAGGCGACCGACCCGCAGCGCCGGGCCGAGCGAGAGCGACTCGGTGAACATCGTCGCCACGAGGACGAGCGGCAGTGCGTCGGCGTCTCGGGCGATCACGACGACGACTGCCGCGCCGAGGACGAGTGCCACGGCGTAGAACGGCTTCACGACGACGAGCGCGCCGACGACGGCGGCGAGCAGCAGGAGGACGAGGGGAGCCGTCCGGACCCGCGGGAGCGACCCAGCAGCGAGCGACGTCACGGGAGGCTCAGGCGGGGTCGTCGACGGTCCGCGCCAGCCGGGCCGGGCGGCGCGACTGCCACGACAGCGGCTCACCGAGCTCCGGCCCGTAGCCGTACTTCGGGTAGCCGCCCGCGGGATTCACGTCGGTGAGGACGACGCCGACGAGCTCCAGCCCGAGGCGGGCCACCAGCGCTCGAACCTCCCGCGCGTCGTCCACGGTCGTGTGGTTCGCGCGCGCGACGACGATGACGCCGTCGACGAGCCGAGCCACCTCGAGCGCGTCCGCGACCGCGAGCAGCGGCGGCGAGTCGACGAGGGTGAAGTCGTTCCGGGCCGACAGCCGCTCCAGCGCCTCGGCCATCGGCGCGCTCGACAGGAGCTCGGACGGGTTCACCGGGAGCGGCCCGCTCGGGACGTAGAGAAGGCGCCGGTCGTCGCCTCCGACGAAGACCGGCTCGGCGACCTCGTCGAGCGTCACCTCGCCGAGGAGGACGCTCGTCAGGCCGGTGTCGCGCGGCCCGGGGTCGAGCCCGAGCGCCGCCGCCAGCTGCGGCCGCCGTAGGTCGCCCTCGATCACCACCGAGCTCGAGCCCGAGCTGGCGATCGCGAGGCCGAGGTTCGCCGCAACGGTCGTCTTCCCCTGCGACGGCGTCGCGCTCGTGACGAGGATCGTGCGGAGGCGCCGCTTCACGCGCAGGTACTCGAGGTTCGCACGCAGCGCGCGGAACGCCTCCGCTCGGGCGGCGAGGCCCTCCCACTGCGGCTCGCCCGCAGGGTCCTGGCTCTCCTTGGCGAACGGCACCTGGCCGATCACCGGCACGCCAAAAGCCTCCTCGACCGCCTCGCGCGTGCGGAGCGCACGGTCGAAGTGGTCGCGGAGGAAGGCGCCGAGCAGGCCGAGGACGAGCCCGAGCGCGAGGCCGAGCGCGAGGTTGCGCGCCGGTCGGGGCGACACCTGCCCGACGACGTGCGCGCGGTCCCAGACGGTGGCGGTGAGCGGCGGCTGGGGCGTCGCGCCCTTCGGCGTCGGTGCGGCGCGGCCGAGCCGCTGCGCGACGAGCCGCGGGAAGACAGCGTCGATCGCCGTCGCGATCCGCTCCGCCTCGCCGGGCGTCGGCGCGTCCACCGAGATGCCGAGGACGGCCGTCGACGGGTTGACCGAGACGCCGATCTTCGAGAGCAGGTCTCCCGGCGAGTCCTGCAGCCCCAGGCGCGAGATCACGCTGCGCGCGACGGCCTCGCTCGTGACGAGCTGGCTCATCGTCGCGGTGAACGGCTGGATCGAGTTGCCGAACTGCACCTGGAAGAGGCTGTCGCCCTGACCGATCACGACGCTCGTCTCCGCGCGGTAGACCGGCGACTCGAGCGCGGTGAGGATCCCGGCGGCGAGGAGCGTGACGGCCATGACCGAGGCGACGAGCTTCCAGCGCCGCCGCAGGACGTCGAGGTAGTGGCGAAGGCCGGGGCCGGCGCCCGCGTCGATCGGCTCGACCGTGCTCACGGCCCGGTCACCCGCCCGACCCTATGATTCCCGCCTCGATGGGACGGGGGGAGCCCTTCTGCGCCTAGGTGCGTATGCGGATCTCGCGTACCGGCGCGAGGGCGATCGTGTGAGCGCCGACACGGCGTTCGTCTCGTTCCTTGCCGCATTTGCATCTCCCCCCGTCGAGCTCGTGCTGTTCGGACGACTGGACCCAGTCGGCGGCGTGTATCCCCATTTCCTTCCGGACGAAATCCTCTTCGTCCCTTTGCCGCACTACCCGACCGTCCGCGACCTGCGAGGGCTCGTGCGGGCGCTCTCCCGCTCCGTCCGGGCGTTCCGGGAGGAGCTGCCACGCCTCGACGCGGTCTGGCTCTTCGGGCCGCATCCGCTCTCGCTCCTCTTCGCGCGGCAGGCGCGGCGTCGCGGCGTCCCGGTGTTCCTCGGCGTCCGGCAGGAGTTCGTCCCGTACGTCGCCGGGCGGCTCCCGTCGCGGCGGTGGCTGTGGGTCGTCCCGGTCGCGCACGCGCTCGAGCTCGCATACCGGCGGCTGGCGCGGACGTGCCCGACCGCGGTCGTCGGCCGCGTGCTCGAGCGGACGTACGCCCGCGGCGGCGGGCGCGTGCTCGCGACGACGGTCTCGCTCGTGCGCGAGACGGACCTCATCCGGGTGGAGGACGCGCTCGCGCGCGACTGGGACGGCGCGGCGACGCTCGAGCTGCTCACGGTCGGCCGGATCGAGCCGGAGAAGAACCCACTGCTGCTCGCGGACGTGCTCGAGCGGCTGCGCGAGCGCGACCCTCGCTGGCGGTTGACGGTCGTCGGGGACGGGCCGCTCCGCGAGGCGCTCGCGGCGCGGCTCCGCGAGCGCGGCCTGGACGACTCGGTCGATCTCGCCGGGTACGTCCCCGCGGGCGAGGAGCTCTGGCGGAGGTACCGGGCGAGCCACGCGTTTCTCCACGTCTCGCTGACCGAGGGAGTGCCGCAGGTCCTCGTCGAGGCGCAGGCGGCCGGGCTGCCGGTCGTCGCCACGGACGTCGGCGGGGTGCGGGACGCGCTCGGCAAGAGCGGGTTGCTCGTGCCGCCGGAGGACGCCGACGCGGCGGTCGCCCAGCTGGAAGAGCTGCGTACGGACGCGGAGCTGCGCGCGCGCCTGATCCGGGACGGCCTCGAGAGCGCGCGGGCGCAGACCCTCGAGGCGCGGGTGGCCGAGATCTCCGGTTTCTTCGGCCTGCGGGGCTGAGGAGTGGCCGCGCATTCGGGCCACGGCTGGCTACCGGCGTACCTGCCGGCGAGCGCGCGCCGGGTGCGCGTCGCGGATCCGGAGCTCGGCGCCACGCTTCGGGAGGCCGGCGCCGAGCTCGTCGAGGCGGACGCGGACGCCGAGCTCGTGCGCAGCGCCGCCGAGGTGGCGCGCGCGGCGCCGGTCGTGGTCGTCTCGCTCGAGGAGCAGCCGCCGACGGACCGGCTCCGGCCGATGCGGGCGTGCCGGCGCGCGGCTCGGTCGCTGCGCCTCCGCGCCCGTGCGCGCGCCGCGGCGCGCCGGCTCGGCGACGCCAGGACGCTGCTCTGGGAGGTGGACGGACCGAGCGCCCTCTTCCCGCTGCGCGCGCTCGTCTCCACGGGGGAGGGCGAAACGATCGTCGACGCGGCCGCCGCAGCCGCGGGTCTCGACCCGGGCCAGGTGCGCCCCCGGATCCGCCAGGGCGGGGTCGTCGCCTTCGCGGCCGACGCCGTCCTGCGCGTCGCGGTCGGGCCCAGCGCGGCGCAGGTCGAGGAGCACGCTCGCGCGCTGCGGGAGATCGCGGCGGCCGGCCCGTCGCCCTCTGTCGCGTCGCGGATCCCGGCCCAGCTCGGGTCGGGTCGGGCCGGGCTCGGCGTCTGGTCGCTCGAGTCGGCGCTCCCGGGGACGCTGCCGGAGCTCCCGCTCTCGCCTCGTCTGCTCGAGGATTGCTCCGAGTTCCTCGCCGGCCTGTACGGCCTCGTGCCCGGCGGCGAGCCGTCCGGGACGCCGGCCGCCGACGCGGCAGTCCTCGCCGTCGCTTCGCCCGGCCGAACGGCGGCGCTCGAGCGGCTCGGTCAGTGGGTCGAGCGGACGATCGAGGAGGTGCCCCGCGGCTTCGGGCACGGAGACTTCTGGCGCGACAACCTGCTCGCCGACGGCGACCGCCTCGTCGGCGTCGTCGACTGGGCCTCCGCCGGGCCCGGACGACTGCCGCTACTCGACATGCTCCACCTGACGACGGACGCGACCCGCGCGCGGGCCCGCGGCCACCTCGGCCCGGTGATCGCCTCGCACTTGCTGCCCTGGGCGCGCGCCGGCGGCGACGAGCTCGCCCGCGACCACCTTCGCCGCGTCGGCGTCACCGCGTCCCCAGTGCTGCTCGAGGCGCTCGCGCTCGCCTACTGGCTCGACTTCGTCGCGCGACAGCTGCGCGTGTTCGGCGACCGGGGGGCGAGCGAGACCTGGGTGCGGCAGAACGTGGACGTCGTCGTCGCGGCGGCGGAGTAAGCAGCGGCCAATCGGGAAAGAAGGCCTCCCGATGCGCGAGCGGGCGCCGGGGGGACGCGTGGCCGCCACTGCGTCGACCTACGGCGCGGCGGTGGCCGTCGGCGTGCTCGGGCTCGCCAACGCGCTCGTCGTCGCGCGTGCGCTCGGCCCCACGGGACGCGGCCAGATCGCGTTCATCGTCGCGGTCGCTGCCCTGACCGCGCGCCTCTCGACCCTCGGGATCGAGCAGGCGAACGCGAACTTCGGCGGGCGCGAGCCGGAGACGCGGTCGGCCCTCGCGACGAACTCCGCCGTCTTCGCGGCGGGCGCCGGGGCGATGGCGTTCGTCGTCCTCGAGCTGATCGCGAAGCTCGCCCCGGGCGCCGTCCCGGGCGGCGAGCTCGGCGCGATCGGCATCGCCACCGTCCCGCTGCTGATCCTCGCGACGCAGCTCGACATGCTCGTCCGCGCCGAGTACGCCACGAACGTCGCCAACGCCGCGTGGATCGCGGGACCCGTCGTGACCCTCACGGCGAACGGCGTCCTCTTCGCGGGGAACCTGCTCTCCGTCCGCCTGGCCGTCGCGACATGGATGGCGGGGCAGGCGGCGAGCCTCGCGCTCCTCGTCTGGTACCTGCTCGCGCGCGGCTCCGGCTTCGGGAGGCCGAGCGTCCACCTCGCGCGACGCTCGCTCCGGCTCGGGATCCAGAGCTACATCGGCGGCGTCTTCGGCCTCGGCAACGCCCGGCTCGACCAGTGGCTTCTCGGCGCGATCTCGGGGCCACGCGCGCTCGGCCTCTACAGCGTCGCCGTCGCCTGGAGCGAGACGCTCTTCTACCTCCCGACCGCCATCGTCGCGGTCCAGCGGCCGGATCTCGTGCGCGCCGCGCCGGACGACGCCGCGCGCCAGACGGCGATCGGCTTCCGCCTGGCCGCCGCGCTGACGCTGCCGGCCGCGGCGGTCGTCGTGGTCGCGGCGCCGCAGCTCTGCACCGGCATCTTCGGCAACGCCTTCCACGACTCGGCGCTCGACCTGCGGATCCTCGTCATCGGCACGTTCGGGATCACCGGCCTGAAGCTGCTCGGGAATGCGCTGATCGCACAAGGGAGGCCGCTGCGGCAGACCGCCTCCGTCGGCGTCGCGTTCACGGTCACCGCGATCCTCGACGTCGCACTGATCCCGCTGTACGCCGACCTCGGCGCCTCGATCGCCGCGGCCGTCGCATACAGCTGTGGCGGGTTGGCCGCAGCCGCGATCTTCGCGCGCACCTTCGGCTGCGGTCGCCGCGAGCTCGTCCCGCACGCCTCCGACCTCGCGGTGCTCTGGCAGCGCTTGCGGCCCGCGCGCGCGTGACCGACGCCGTCCTCTACCGCTTCCACAAGAACCTCGTGGTCGTGCGAGACCGGCTGCGGATGCTGCGCCGCCTGAACCCGGGCACGCCGATCTACGGGCTCTTCGGCGGCGACGCGCGGGTCGCGCCGATCGTACGGGCGGCGGTCGGGAACCTCGTCGACGACCTGCAGACCCTCCCCGGCGGCCGGGCGTTCTGGAAGTGGGCGGAGGGCGACGTCGCGATCGCCTGGTGGTGGCGGCAGGCGGGCGAGCGGCTCCCGTTCGACCGGCTGCTCGCGCTCGAGTGGGACCAGCTGATCCTCGTGCCGCTCGCGGAGCTCTACGCGCACGTGCCGGAGGACACGGTCGCGCTGTCGGGGCTTTCCCGGCTCGCGGAGGTGGGCGAGCGCTGGAGCTGGCTGCAGATCGAGGGCTACCGCGAGCAGCTCGACGAGCTGTTCCGGATCGTCCGAGAGGAGCACGGCTGGGAGGGCGAGGCGCTCACGTGCAACCTCAACGGCGCCGTGCTCCCGCGCCGGCTCGTGGCCGAGATCGGCGGGCTCGGCCTGCCGCGCCTGACGCACGACGAGGTGCGCCTGCCGCTCGCCGCGCAGCTCCTCGGGTTCCCGGTCGTGGACAACGGGCTGAGGCAGCGCGACGAGGCCGTCCGGCTCTACACCGCCGACGGCGGGCCCGACATCGCGGACGACGCGATCGCCGCGGAGCTCGCTCGGCCCGACGGGCGGCGGATCTTCCACCCGTACCGCAAGCCGTACGCGGCCACGCCGCTGGAGACGGCGCTCGCCTCCGCGATCGCTAGGGCGCGCTCCGCCGCGGCCCACGCGCGCCGCTGAGCGCCCTCCGCGCGACCCGGGCCCACCCGTGGATCCCGCCGAGGCCGTGCGCGAGGTGGTACGCGGGGAAGTAGAGCGCGACGCGAGGCGCGAGCGCGGGATCCTCGTCGTTCAGCCGCACGGCCCGGCTCGCGAACACGAACGCCGCCGCTGCGTAGCCCGAGGCGCCCGCGGCGAACACCCGCCGGGCGGCGCGCGACCGCGCTCCCGCGATGCCGAGCGCGGCGCCGCCGAGGACGAGCACGAGCGGCGCTGAGCTGCGCGCGCTGAGGAAGCGGCGGTGCTTCGCCGTCACCGCGGCCTTCCAGAGCCCGTAGCGGTAGTACTGGACGAACGTGCTGCGAACCGTCTCCCGCGGCAGGTACTCGACCACCATCGCCGGGTCGTAGACGATCCGTCCGCCTGCGCCGCGCAGGCGGTGGTTCAGATCCTCGACCTCCCCGACCGGGAGCTCCTCGTCGTAGAGGCCGACCCGCTCGAACACCCACGGCCGGAAGGCGCCGCAGTAGACGGTGTCGGCCTCGTGGCGACCGCTCGCGCGGGTCCAGTTCGCGCCGCCGAACGGGCTCGTCTGGGAGACGGCCGCGGCGCGTTGGGCACGCGTCTCGCCCCGCGGGACGACCTGCCCGCCGACGTTCCACGCGCCCGTCTCCTCGGCGACGCGGGCCGCCTGGCGCAGGTAGTCCGACCGGTACCGGGAGTGACAGTCGAGGCGGACGACGAGGTCGGGCTTCCACTCGAGGGCCGCGCGGATGGCGACGTTGAGGCCGGTCGCCGCGATCCGGCCGGGGTTCTCGAGCAAGGTCAGGTCGAGCCCGTGCCGCTCGGCCGCCTCACGGAGCAGCCGCGGCGAGCCGTCCCTCGAGCCGCCGTCCGCGACGAAGCACGCGACCTCGCCGGCGAAGTCCTGCGCCGCCAGGTCCGCCGCGAGGTTCTCGACATGCCGCGCCTCGTTCAGCATCGGCGCGACGACCGCGATCCGCTCGATCCGCTCTCCCTCCACCCCGCGTCCTCTTCCCCTGCCGCGGCGCGTCCGTAACGACCCTAGGCTTCCGCGCGTGGACGCGCCCAGAGTCGCCGTGATCGTCCCCTGCTACGACGAGGGCGACCTCGTCCGCGAGGCCGTCGCCTCGGTGCAGGAGGACGAGCCGGTCGAGATCGTCGTCGTCCACGACGGCTCGACTCACGCGCGCACGCTCGAGGTCCTCGACGAGCTCGAGCGGGAGGGAACGCGCGTGATCCGCCAGGAGAACGCCGGCCTCTCCGCGGCGCGGATGCGCGGCGTAGCGGAGACGACCGCGCCGTACGTCTACCCGCTCGACGGCGACGACCTCGTCGAGCCGGGCAGCCTCGCCGTCCTCGCCGACGCGCTCGACCGCGACCCGCAGGCCGGGGCGGCGTGGGGCGACGTGCGCGTCTTCGGCCACGTCGAGCTCGTGCAGCGCTCGGGGCCGGCCCTCGACCCGTGGCGGATCTCGTACCTCAACGACGTGACGACCGGCGCGCTGATCCGGCGCGAGGCGCTCGTCGGGGTCGGCGGCTGGCAGCTCCGCGGCGGCTATGAGGACTGGGACGTCGGCCAGGCACTCGCCCTCGCCGGCTGGCGCGGCGTCTACGTCCCGGGGACGATCACCCGCCATTACCGCAAGCACGGCGAGCGCATGCTCCGCGGCTCCGTCCAGATGCACGAGCAGCTCGTCGCGGCGATGCGCACGCGGAACGCCGGGCTCTACGCGGCGCGACGCGAGAACCGCCGCCGCTCCGGCGCGCCGCTGCACCTGAAGCTCCTGTTCCCGCTCATCGACACGCTGCCGTTCGTGTCGCCCTACGGGCGGCAGCGCCTGATCCACCTCGCCGCCGACCCGGGACGGGTGCTCGGCGCGGCCCTCCGCCGCCGCCTCGGCTGACCCCGCCGCGGGCGGTCCGTGGCCCGCTCCGGGTCCACCCGTTTACTCGTTTCGGACTGGGGTCGTACCGGTTACGTAACCCATGCCGGACGTGAACCGTTACGGCACTCGAAGGGCCGCTGCGGAAGGAGGGGGACAGCGCGGTGCGGCACGCGCAGGGAGCAAGCATTCCAGGG